>JAIVIH010000233.1 GCA_020200615.1 Actinomycetota bacterium
GTAGATGCTCCAGCTGTGCTTCGGGCGTCCCGAGACCTCGGCGTCGATCCGCAGCTCCGCCAGCCGGGCCTGCACCGTCTCCACCACCTGGTCCAGGTAGGTCTCCCGCTCGGGAGCCCGCATGGACACCATCTGCTCGATCTCGGCGTACCGCTTGGGGTAGAGCGTGGCGAAGGCCAGGTCTTCCAGCTGCCACTTGATCCCGGCGATGCCCAGGCGGTGGGCCAAGGGCGCGTAGATGTCCAGCGTCTGCTGGGCGATCCGGACCTGCTTGACCTCGGGCAGGGCGGCGATCGTGCGCATGTTGTGGAGGCGGTCGGCCAGCTTTATCAGGAGCACGCGGATGTCGTTGGCCATGGCCACCAGCATTTTCCGCATGGTCGCGGCCTGCTGCGCCTCCCGGTTCTCGAAGCGCAGGCGGTCGAGCTTGGTAACGCCGTCCACCATGCTGGCCACTTCCGGCCCGAACTCCCGGCCGATGTCCTCGAGGGTCAGGCCGGTGTCCTCGACGGCATCGTGGAGCAGGGCGGCGGCCACGGTGACGTCGTCGAGACCCAGCTCGGCGAGGATGGTGGCCACTGCCACCGGGTGCTGGATGTAGGAGTCCCCCGAAACCCGCACCTGTCCCGCGTGAGCCTTGGCCGCCAGCTCGTAGGCCCGGTAGATGCGGTTGGGAGACGTCCTGGGGTGGCGGGTGCGGAACTCGTCCACCAGGCTCGCCAGCTCTGCCGGACGGCTGGGCGGCGCGGGAACCCGTCGCCAGGGCAGAACCCGGTCGACGGCAGGCACGGCCGGGCCTCTTAGAAGGTCAGCAGCGACAAGATGTCCCTGCCCTCCAGCTTGGACCTTCCGTTGAGGAAGGAAAGTTCTATTACGAAGCCGAGGCCGGCGACGGTCGCCCCCAGGCGTTCCACGAGCCGGCAGGTAGCCGCCGCCGTACCGCCGGTGGCGAGCACGTCGTCCACGATCAAGACCTGGTCGCCGGGCCCGACGGCGTCCTGGTGGATCTCGAGAAGGTCATTGCCGTACTCGAGCTCGTACTCCTCCCGCTCGATCCGCCAGGGGAGCTTCCCCGTCTTGCGCACGGGGACGAACCCGGCGCCGTAGCAGTAGGCCACGGGGGCGGCGATGATGAAGCCCCGGGCTTCAACGCCCACGACCTTGTGGACCGGGCGCTGGGAGAAGTGGTCGGCGATGGTGTCGACCGTCAGCCGGAGCGCCTCGGCATCGGCCAGCAGGGGCGTGATGTCCTTGAAGACGACACCCGGCTTGGGGAAGTCCGGGATGTCCCGAATTCGCTCCCGCAGCCAGTGCGTGTCGGCCATCAATCGAGGCTACAGGGTGCCGGCCGGCTCGAGACTCAGCGGCGCTTGCCCTTCTTTCGGGGCCGGGGCGCGGGCCGGCCGCCGCCGCCTTTCCCGCCTCCGCCGCCCTTGGGCCGGCTCGAGGCGCTCGGGCGGGGCCGGGGCGCGGGGATGTCGGCGGCCGCAGGCGCGAGCAAGTCTTCGTCTTCGTCCCGGTCGCCGCCGGCGCGCTTCCGTGAGCGGCTCCCGCCCGCGCTCGCTGCACCACGATGGTGTCGTAAAGGGAGTACCCGAGGATGGTCAGGAAGGCGACCACCGTGGCCGGCGTCACCTCGAAACGCGACAGGGAATACACACCCACCGTGACCAGGATGTCGTGGACCACGGCCGCCAGCGCGGCCACGGCCATCTTCCACTCGAAGCGCAGCGTGATGTACAGCGTGATCAGGACGAAGAAGACAATCAGGGCGTTGCGGGCCTTCTTGGTGACCGCCTTACCCCAGGAGGGCCCGACGTCGTTCACGCTCACCTGAGCAGGAGCGACGCCGCCCAGCCTGGCCATGGCCTCGGTGACCTCGGCCTGACCCGCGGGATCGTCGCGGCGGTCGTGCTGGACCCTCAAGAGATCCGCGCCCTGGATCTGGATTTTGGCGTCGCCCAGCCCCGCGGGACGTAGAGCGTCCCGGGCCTCGGCCACCGAGACCCCCGGGGCCCGCACCTCCCAGGAGGTGCCTCCCTTGAAGTCGATGCCGTAATTCAGGCCCTGGGCCACGAGGGACACGAGGCCGATGCCGATCACCAGGCCGGAGATGGCAAACCAGATGCGCTTGCGGCGGACGTAGTCGAAGCTGGTCTCGCCGTGGTACAGCCGGTGGCGCAGGCTGCGTCGGGGGACGTCGGTCATCGGGCCGGTTCCCGTCATACCCCCGCCTTCACGAGGGGCTCCTCGGTGGGGGCGGCGGCCAGGCCCCGGGCCACGCCGAGCCACCTGGCCTCGGTGAACAGCCGGTTGCGGCCCAGCAGGACGACCATGGGTCGGGTGAAGAAGTAGGCGATGAACACGTCGAGCAGGGTGGACAGGCCCAGGAAGAAGGCGAAGCCCCGGACCGATCCCACGCTCAGGAGGTAAAGCACGACCGCCCCGATGAACGACGCGGAGTCGGCCGCCAGGATCGTCCGGTAGGCGCGCGAGAAGCTGCGGTCGACCGAAGATCGGATGGTCTT
>JAIVIH010000234.1 GCA_020200615.1 Actinomycetota bacterium
TGCCAGCACCACCAGGTGACGGCCTTCGGGATCGGCCAGCCCCGCCTGTGACCGGCGTGGCAGCTCGAGGGTCAGCTCGGCGCCGAAGACGGTGGGCAGACCCAGGGCCTGCGCCGCCTCGGCGAAGCGAACGACGCCGTAGAAGCCGTCGTGGTCGGTGACGGCCAGGGCTTCGAGGCCGAGGCGGGCGGCCTCCTCGGCCAGCTCCTCGGGGGGAGAGGCCCCGTCGAGGAAGCTGAATGCGGAATGGCAGTGCAGCTCGGCGTAGGGCACCGCCGGGCCCGGGTAGGGAGGGGACGGAGGTGCTGCCCGGTACTCAGCTCGTTTCGGTGACCACGCCGGGCTGTCTCCCCCGTCTGCGTCTCGTGGCCGGTCAGACAGGCGTCGTTCCAGCTCGGCCCACGGGACCGGCGGGTTGTGCCATCCCATGGGCCCACTCTAGCGAACACGTGTTCGCCTTGGCCAGGGGGACGATCAGCGGGCGGAGCCGGCGCCGGCCTCCTCGGGCTGGCGGAAGACGTGGCGGTAGGCGCGGGGCGAAGCCGACACCGCCCGTTGGAACTGCGACCGCAGGCTCGCGGCCGACGAGAACCCACACCGGGTGGCGACCCGCTCGATGGGCTCGTCGCTGGTCTCCAGGAGACGCTGGGCCAGCAGGATGCGCTGGCTGATGAGCCACTGGTGAGGGGTCGTGCCGGCCGTGGCCCGGAAGCGGCGGGCGAACGTCCGGGGGCTCATGGCTGCCCGCCGAGCCAGCTCCTCCACCGTCAGTGGCTCGTCGAGGTGTTCGAGCATCCAGCCGAGCACGTCGGCCAGCCCGTCGTCCCCGGTCGCCTCGGGCATGGGCAGGTCGACGAACTGGGCCTGGCCGCCGCCCCGGTGGGGAGGGACCACCATCCCTCGGGCGACGGCATTGGCCACCTCCGCCCCGTGGTCGAGCCGCACGACGTGGAGGCACAGGTCGATGCCGGCCGCCGTTCCGGCCGAGGTGAGGATGTCGCCGTCGTCGATGTACAGCACCTTGGGATCAACCCGTACTTCAGGGTGACGTCGAGTGAGCTCGTCGGCGCACTTCCAGTGAGTCGTCGCCGGTCGGCCATCGAGGAGCCCGGCCGCAGCCAGGACGAAGGCGCCGGTGCAGACCGACATGAGGCGGGCTCCCCGTCGGTGGGCGGCGCGGAGGGCCTCGAGCAGCTCCACGGGGGCCGGCACCGACCGGTGGGGCCAGCCGGGGATGACGATGGTGTCGGCCCGCTCCAGCTCATCGAGGCCGTACGGCGCCTCGACCACGAGACCTTCGGGGGTGAGCAGGGGTGGTGGCGACGCGGCGCAGACCCGGTGCTCGTACCAGGGGTCGGCCAGCTCGGAATGATCCATGCCGAAGACCTCACAGAGCACAGCCAGCTCGAACATCGACACCTTCCGGCTGACCACGCTGGCCACCACGTGCATGGCAGGATTCTAACGATAAATGACGTTCCTGCCACTGGCCGGAGGAAGAGCCGGCCGTCAGGATGGAGCCATGCAGCACGCCTTCGGCACCGAACGTCTGGCTGAGGAGCACGTCGGCCTTCCCAAGCCCCGGCGGGGGCCTGCCCTCGGCACGGCGGCGGCTCTGCCGGAGCCTCCGCGACTGGACTGCGCCCCCTGACCTGACCCTCAGGCCTTGGGGACGGGCTCGGGCTCGCGGGTAACCGGTCGTTCCGGACCAGGCGACGGGCTCTGGCGACGGCGCAGGGCGGCGGCCAGGCACATGGCCAGCCCGAGGCCGAGGGCCAGCCCCACCAGCCCCGCCTGCCAGGCGGTCACCTTGCGGGACGTGCCCTTTCCGAAGGTGACGGTCGACGTGAAGATGTCCTGGGTCTGGTTCTCTTCGTTTCCGTTGCGGGTGTCCGACCAGGCCACGATGGGGCCCTTGTCGTCGGAGGCGATGGCGATCGGGGCCATGACGTCGATGTTGTTGATCCACGTCCCGATGGTGCGGTCGATGGGTACATCGTTCACCGGCACGTTCCTGGTCCACGACTGGCCGAAGTCCCGGGAGCTGGTCATGTAGACGGATGCCACCTTGCCCCGGTTGCTGAACAGGCTCAGGATCTGGCCGGGAGGGCTGGTGGGCGGCGTGGGAGGAGGGAACGGATCCTCGCGCCAGTCGTACCAGGCGACGTCGATGCGGCCGTTGGGGGCCTGGGAGATCTGGGGGTAGTGCTGCCCCACGCGCGTGCCCTTGGTGTCGTCGTTGAGCTGGTCGGGCGGGCTCCACGTCACGCCGTCCTTCGAGGTCGAGTAGTAGATGTCCAGCTCGTTGGCCCGGTTGTCGTGCCACACCACGTGGAAGGTGCCCTCCTCGCGGTCGTACAGGGGGATGGGCTCGCTAGCGTCCAGGGCGGCTGCGATCTCCTTGTGGTCCCACGTCTTGCCCCGGTCGGTCGACGTCCCGACGAACAGGCGCGTCGGCGGCGAAGGCTGACCCGCGGGCGCCGTCGGCGCCGACTCCCGGTAGAAGGCGTGCAGCTTCCTGTCGACCACGATGGGCCGGGGG
>JAIVIH010000284.1 GCA_020200615.1 Actinomycetota bacterium
GGCCTGGCCCGGCGCATCGTGGAAGGCGACATCCCCGAAGGCCTCAAGGGCAAGAGGGTCGTGGCTCTGGACCTCGCCTCCATGGTTGCGGGGTCCAAGTACCGGGGTGAGTTCGAGGAGCGGCTGAAGGCCGTCCTGAAGGAGCGCTACGAGGTGCACCACGGCGTCCGCATCCAGGACGCGGCCCTGGTGGCGGCGGCCGTCCTGTCCAACCGCTACCTCACCGGACGGTTCCTGCCCGACAAGGCCATCGACCTGGTGGACGAGGCTGCGAGCAAGCTCCGCATCGAAATCGACTCCCTGCCCACGGAGATCGACGTCGTCGAGCGGCGCGTCCGCCAGCTGGAGATCGAGCGGATGGCCCTGGCCAAGGAGACCGACGCCGCCAGCCGGGAGCGTCTCAGCGCTCTGGAGTCCGAGCTGGCCAACTTGCGGGAGCAGTCCAACGGCATGAAGGCCCACTGGACGTCGGAGAAGGAGGCCATCGCCCGGATCCGCAGCATCAAGGAGGAGATGGAGGCCAAGCGGGCGGAGGCCGAGCGCCGGGAGCGCGAGGCCGACCTGGCCGGGGCCGCGGCCATCCGCTACGGAGAGATCCCCGAGCTCGAGCAGCAGGTGGCCGAGGCCACGGCCGCGCTCGACGTGCTCCAGGCCACCGAGAAGATGCTCAAGGAGGAGGTCGACGAGGAGGACGTGGCCGAGGTCGTGAGCCGGTGGACGGGGGTGCCTGTGTCCCGGCTCATGGAGGGTGAGGTCCAGAAGCTCATCCGCATGGAGGAGGTTCTCCACGACCGGGTGATCGGCCAGGACGCAGCTGTGAGCGCGGTGGCCAACGCCATCCGGCGCAGCCGCTCGGGCCTATCCGATCCCCACCGGCCCATCGGTTCCTTCCTGTTCCTCGGCCCCACGGGCGTGGGCAAGACCGAGCTGGCGCGGGCCCTCGCCGAGTTCCTGTTCGACGACGAGCGGGCGATGACCCGCATCGACATGAGCGAGTACCAGGAGAAGCACACGGTCAGCCGGCTCATCGGGGCGCCCCCCGGCTATGTCGGGTACGAGGAGGGCGGCCAGCTCACCGAAGCCGTGCGGCGGCGGCCGTACGCCGTGGTCCTGCTGGACGAGATCGAGAAGGCCCATGCCGAGGTGTTCAACGTCCTACTCCAGCTGCTCGACGACGGCCGGCTGACCGACGGCCAGGGTCGCACGGTGGACTTCACCAACGTGGTGCTGATCATGACGTCCAACCTGCCCGTCGACCCCGAGAGCTTCTTCCGGCCCGAGTTCCTGAACCGCATCGACGAGATCGTGCGCTTCCGTTCGCTGACCGAGGCCGACATCGAGCGCATCGTCCACGTCCAGCTGCGCCACCTGCGCGACCGGCTCGCTCAACGACGCCTCACCCTCGAGATCTCCGACGAGGCCGTGGCCTGGTTGGCCCGGAAGGGCTACGACCCGAACTACGGGGCCCGACCCCTCAAGCGGGTGATCCAGCGCAGCATCAGCGACCCCCTCGCCCTCGGCTTGCTCGAGGGCCGCTACGGCGAGGGCGACCTCGTCCGTCTCGACGTTGCCGGCGAGGATCTCGTCCTCAAATGAGGGGCGTCCGACTCGCGTAGAGTCCGGCCATGGCAGACATGATCACCGGACTCAAGGACGAGGACATCACCACCGCCGGCAACGGCTCACCGAAAGCGGCTGCGGACCCCGACAGCACCGACAGCCCCAGTGAGGGCGACACCACCGACGCCGTCGACGCCCCCTCCGAGGACACGGACAGCACCGACGGTGCCGACACCGACAGCACCGACGGCGCCGATAAGGACGGCACCGACGGCAGTGACGTCGACGGCGCCGACGCCTAGACCTCCTCTCCACCACATATGACGGGCCTGGCCCGGTGCGTCGGGGACGTCCCGACCTTCCTCGACCGGTACTGGGGCCGTGCTCCGCTCTTCACCGAAGAGGCCGATCCCGCCGCCTTCCGCGACCTGTTCTCGCTGGAAGACGTCGACCGGCTCGTGTCGTCGTCATTCGCCCGGCTCCCGGCCTTCCGCCTCGTGCGCGAGGGCAGGCCCGTCCCTCCCAGCCGCTACACCCGGACCGCTCGGCTGGGCGGCCAGACCGTTTCCGGCGTGGGCGACCCCGGCAAGGTGCTGGACGAGCTGCAGGCAGGAGCCACGATCGTGCTGCAGGGGCTGCAGCGCTACTGGCCGCCCCTTTCCCGCTTCTGCCGCGCGCTCGAGCTCGAGCTGACCCACCCCGTCCAGGCCAACGCCTACGTCACCCCCGCCGGCTCGAGGGGTTTGAGCGTTCACTACGACACCCACGACGTCTTCGTGCTCCAGGTGGCGGGCGGCAAGGAGTGGGCCGTCCACGACCCCGTGCTCGACGACCCGCTGCCGTCCCAACCCTGGTCGGCGGAGCGCGGTTCCCCGGACCCGCCCTTCCTCTCACCCAAGCTGCAGGCCGGCGACAGCCTGTACATACCCCGGGGCTTCCTCCATTCCGCGCAGGCTCAAGAGGACCTGTCGGTGCACCTGACCATCGGGGTGCTCACCCAGACGTGGCACGACGTGCTGCGCGAGGTCGTGACGGCCGCAGCCGAGGAACCCCGTTTCCGGCAGGGCCTTCCGGCAGGATTCGCCCACGACAGCGCAAGTTCTGGAGCAGCCGTACTCCGATGTTGGCGGGCCAGCTCAACCGGCTGCTCCAGGTGGACAGCATCCGGGACACCTCCGTCCTGCGGCGGCGGGAAGCTTCGATCTGTCACGTGGTGCCCGGTGAGGAAGTCCTGACTGTTGTGCTCGGCGAGCGCGAGCTGCACATGCCGCCCGCGCTCGAGCCCGCCATCCGGCGGATCGCGCACGGGCAGCAGTTCGTGTTGTCGGAGCTGCGTGACCTGCTCGACGAGGAGAGCCGACTTGTCCTGGCCAAGCGGTTGCTGCGCGAAGGGCTGCTGGAGATCGTTGTAGCCGACGGTGCTTGAGCCGCGCTGTGCCGGCATCTCGCGGGCGCGGGCCGAGCCGGTACGGGCCAGCGCCTCCATGGTGCGGGGCTGGGTAATGCTCGAGCAGCCGGGTCCGTGGGGCTCGGAGGCGGTGGCCCAGAGCCGGCTGCCCGACCCCGTGGCCGGGCCCCTCCAGGAGCTGGGGCGGGTTCACGGGCTCCGGGTCCTGCTGCTGCGGAGGCCGGAGCGGCCTGCCGTCACCGATCCGCACTGCTTCGTGGCCTACTCCGGACGGCCCTCGCCGTGGATCGAGAAGCGGGTCCTCTCCGACCCTCACCAGCTCCTCGACCTCGACCTATCCGGCCTGGCCACAGGCCGGCGCCTCCCCCCGAGTCCAGCGCGTGAGGCCGAGCTGAGCGAGCCTCTGTACCTGGTGTGCACCAACGGCCGTCACGACCCCTGCTGCGCCCAGCTCGGCCGGCCCGTCGTCCGCGCCCTTCTGGACGGCAGCACCGGAGACCGCGTCTGGGAGTGCTCGCACATCGGTGGTGATCGCTTCGCCGGGAACCTCGTCTGCCTCCCGCACGGTCTCTACTTCGGACGCCTGGGCCCGGTGGAGGCGGCCGCCGTGGTGGCGTCCTATGAGCGGGGGCTGATCGAGCTCGACCACTACCGGGGCCGGGCCGGCGATCCTTTCGCCGTGCAGGCCGCCGAGTTCTTCGTCCGCGAGAGCGAGGGCCTGCTGGGCGTCGACGATCTCGTACCCGAGCGGCGGCGCCGGATGGACGACGGAGTGGTCGAGGTGTCGTTCAGGGGGCCTCGCGAACGGCGGTTCATCGTGAAGTTGGCGGCCAACCCGGCCGACGAACCCCGGCCCCTCACGTGTGCCGCTGTCCGCCAGCAGCGGCCGGCGACCTATTCCCTGCTCGGGCTGCGAACCGGCTGATCGGGCGGGTCAGGCAGGATGGGGAGACGGGGGGAGAGCGAGGATCGGAGACGCCAGGGCGGCCAGCGCCGTGTCCTCTTCAGCTCAACCCCCCGCTCCCTCGGGTGGTGCAGTTCTGGCGGGGTCACTGCACTTTCACTGTTTCGGCGGGCGCGGCTCGGAACTTGAGGGGCGAATGGAACGAGGCCTCATCGCCGTGGCGGTACACTGGTCGGACCGCAAAGAGTTTCGTTTCCTAGGAGTCGCGCGTGCCCGGTACCGTCGTCGTAGGTACCCAATGGGGCGACGAGGGCAAGGGCAAGCTCACCGACCTGCTCGCCCGGGACATGCAGGTCGTGGTCCGCTACCAGGGCGGCCACAACGCCGGCCACACCATCGTGGTGGGCGACGAGTCCTTCGCCCTCCAGCTGGTCCCCAGCGGGGTCCTCAATCCTCGTGTCACCCCGGTCATCGGGAACGGGGTCGTGGTCGACCCGGCGGTGCTGGTGCAGGAGATCGCCATGCTCGAGGGCCGGAAGGTCGACTGCAGCCGGGTGCGTCTCAGCGGCAACGCCCACCTGATCATGCCGTACCACATCGAGCTCGACCGGCTCACGGAGCGGTTCCTGGGCAAGAACCGCCTGGGGACGACCAAGCGAGGCATCGGCCCGGCCTACGCCGACAAGGCCGCCCGCGTGGGCCTGCGAGTGCAGGACCTCCTCGACCCCAAGATCTTCCGCGAGAAGCTCGACGTGGCCCTCAAGGAGAAGAACCTCATCCTGGCCAAGGTCTACAACCGGCTGCCGCTCTCGGCCGAGGAGATCGCCGACCACTACCTGGACGAGCTGGCGCCCCAGCTGGAGCCCCTGATCACCGACACCGTCGGCCTCGTGCACGACGCCCTCGAAGCGGGGGCCAACGTGTTGTTCGAGGGTGCCCAGGCGACCTTTCTCGACCTCGATCACGGCACCTATCCCTTCGTCACCTCCTCGAACCCGGTCGCCGGTGGCGCCTGCATCGGGGCCGGGATCGGGCCGGGCCACATCAACCGGATCATGGGCGTGGCCAAGGCCTACGTCACACGCGTCGGGTCGGGGCCGTTCCCGACCGAGCTCCACGACGCCGAGGCCGAAGTGCTCGTCGACCGGGGCCGCGAGTTCGGCACCGTCACGGGCCGCCGCCGCCGGCCGGGCTGGTTCGACGCGGTGATGCTCCGCCAGGCCGCTCGCCTCAACTCCCTCACCGAGCTGGCCCTCACCAAGCTCGACGTCCTCGACACCTTCGACACCATCAAGGTGTGCGTCGGCTACCACGCCGACGGGGTGCGGTTCCACCACCCGCCGTACCATCAGTCGGTGCTGCACAAGGTCACGCCGATCTACGAGGAGCTGCCCGGCTGGAAGACCGACCTCACCAAGGCGACCAAGTGGGACGACCTCCCCCCGCCGGCCCGTGACTACATCGCCTTCCTGGCCGAGGAGGGGGGCGTGCCCATCACCCTGGTCGGGGTCGGGCCTGGGCGAGACCAGTTCGTGCGTACGCCCATGACCGGCCTGACGACCAGGGCTGCGGACGACGAGGAGGACGACGACGAGGAGGACGACGACTACTCGGGGGACGTCGGGCCTGGCGTCCTGGTGCTCTAGGTGCGGGTGTGCGTGGTTGGGAGCGGCGGCCGGGAGGCCGCCCTGGCTCAGGCGCTGGCGCGCACGGCCGACGATGTCGTGGTCACGCCTGGAAACGCCGGCATCCCTGGATCGGTTGCCGCCGGGCCCGAGGAAATCGACGCCGACCTGTTCGTCATCGGCCCCGAGGTCCCGCTGGTGGCCGGCCTCGCCGACCGGCTGCGGGCCCAGGAAAAGCTGGTGTTCGGGCCCGGCGCCGACGGTGCCCTCCTGGAGGGCTCCAAGGCCTGGATGAAGTCAGTCCTGGCCGACGCCGGGGTGCCCACCGCCCGTTACCGGGAGTTCACCGAGCCGGAACCGGCGGTGGCGTTCCTGCACAGCCTGGCGCCTCCTTACGTGGTGAAGACGGACGGGCTGGCCGCGGGCAAGGGCGTCCTGGTCACCGAGTCGCGGGCCGAAGCCGGCGACGACGTCAAGGCCAAGCTCGCGGGGCGGACCTTCGGGGACGCGGGACGCAAGATCGTGATCGAGGAGGGTCTCTCCGGCCCCGAGCTGTCCCTCCTGTGCGTGTGCGACGGCGAGCGGGTCGTGCCCCTGGCCCCGGCCCGGGACTTCAAGCGCCTCAGTGACGGCGACTCGGGGCCCAACACCGGTGGAATGGGGGCCTACTCGCCGGTTCCCGTCGCCGGTCCCGAGGTGGTCGAGGCGATCGTCGAGCGGGCGGTGGAGCCCACCCTGGCCGCCCTGAGGCGGCGCGGCATCGACTACCGGGGTGTGCTGTACGCCGGCCTGATGCTCACGGCTGACGGTCCCAAGGTGATCGAGTACAACATCCGCTTCGGCGACCCAGAGGCTCAGGTCGTCCTGCCTCGCTACGCCGGAGACCTGACGCAACTGCTGGCCGAGGCCGCCGGCGGCCGGGTGCGGAGTGAGCCGGCGTGGACCGACCGGGCCGCGGTCACGGTGGTCCTCGCGGCCGAGGGGTATCCGTCGGCGCCCCGGGCCGGTGACGTCATCCACGGCCTGGATGTCGCCCGCGCCTTGCCGAGTGTCACAGTCTTCTGTGCCGGCGTGGCCCGGAACGAGGGGGGCCGGTTGGTGACGGCCGGAGGACGGGTGCTAAATGTCACCGCTCTCGGCGCCGACCTTGACGAGGCCCGTCGCCGGGCGTACGAGGCCGTCGACGAGATCGGGTGGCAAGGCATGCAGTTTCGTTCCGACATCGGTGAGCAGGCTGTCCAGGGGGTGCGGATATGAGCGGCCCGGGAGGACGCTCCCAGCAAGCACTGAAGGTCGCCGTCCTCATGGGGTCCCCTAGCGACCAGTCCAAGATGGCCCCGGCGACGGCCACCCTCGGCGAGTTCGGCATCGAAGCCGACGAGCGGGTCATGTCGGCCCACCGGACCCCGGCCGAGGTCGCCGCCTTTGCCAGAGGCGCACGCCAGGCCGGCTACGCCGCCATCATCTGCGGAGCGGGAATGGCGGCCCACCTGGCCGGGGCGGTGGCGGCCAACACCACGCTCCCCGTGGTGGGCGTACCCCTGTCGGGGAGTGCTTTGAACGGAGTGGACGCCCTTTACGCCACCGTGCAGATGCCCAAGGGCATTCCCGTGGCCACGGTCGCTATCGACGGAGCGATGAACGCCGCTCTCCTCGTGGTGCAGATGCTGGCCATCACCGACGCCGAGCTGGCCGCCCAACTCGACCAGCGGAGGGGCGGGCCGTGATCCCCCGCTACTCATTGCCCGAGATGGCCGCCCTGTTCACCGACGAGGCCCGGCTGGGCCTGTGGTTGGAGGTCGAGGTGCTGGCCACCGAAGCCTGGGCCTCGTTGGGTGTGGTGCCCGAGGAGGACGCCAAGGCCGTACGGGAGAGGGCGCCGGCGGTGGACGCCCGGTTCGTCGCCGCCGTCGAGGAGCGCGAGCAGGTCACCGACCACGACGTGGCCGCCTTCGTCGACGTCGTGCAGAACGAGATCGGACCGCCGGCAGTCGCGTGGGTGCACTACGGGCTCACGTCGAGCGACGTGGTCGACACCGCCCTGTGCGCCACGCTGGCTCACGCTGCCGACCTGCTCATCGGCGCCTCGAACCTCCTGGTGGCGGCGCTCAAGTCCCGAGCCATCGAGTTCTTCGACACCCCCATGGCCGGGCGGACGCACGGCATGCATGCTGAGCCCACCACTCTCGGGGTCAAGCTGGCCCACTGGTGCCTCCAGGCCGACCGCGACCGTTCCCGGCTGCAGGCGGCGCGGGAGGCCATCGCCGTCGGCAAGCTGTCCGGCGCGGTGGGCACGTACTCCAACGTCGATCCCGCGGTCGAGCGTCACGTCTGCGACGCCCTCGGCCTCCGCCCCGTTCCGGCCACCCAGGTCGTGGCTCGCGACCGTCACGCCGAGTACCTGTGGGCTTGCGCGTCGGTGGGGTCTTCCATCGAGCAGTTCGCCACCGAGATCCGCCACTTGCAGCGGACCGAGGTGGGCGAGGTCGAGGAACCGTTCAGGGCCGGCCAGAAGGGCAGTTCGGCCATGCCCCACAAGCGCAACCCCATTACCTGCGAGCGCCTGGCCGGCCTCGCCCGCATACTGCGGGGCAACCTCGGCGCCGGCTTGGAGAACGTCGCCCTCTGGCACGAGCGGGACATCTCCCACTCTTCGGTCGAGCGGGTCGTGCTCCCGGACTCGTCGCTCCTGGCCTACTACCTGCTGGTGAAGATGCGCACGGTGGTGGAGGGGATGGTCGTCCATCCCGAGCGGATGGTGGAGAACCTGCACCGGTCGTTGGGCCTGGTGTTCAGCCAGCCCGTCCTCTTGGGACTGGTGGCCTTCGGCCTGCCCAGGGACGCCGCCTACCGAATCGTGCAGGATGCGGCGGGCACCGCCCACCGCGAGGGGCGCTCGTTCCGCTCCGTGTTGGAAGCCGATCCCCGGGTTCCGCTCTCCCCGCAGGAGCTGGACGAAGCGTTCAGCCTCGAACGGGCGCTCCGGCACACCCGGGCCATTTTTCGTGCTCTGGAGGATGTCACCACGTGAAGCTGGTCAATCGAGGAAAGGTCCGCGACGTCTACGACGCGGGCGACGGGCAACTGCTCATGGTCACGTCGGACCGCATGTCGGCCTTCGACGTCGTCATGGCCAAACCCATTCCCGACAAGGGACGGGTGCTGACGGCGATGACGGCGTGGTGGCTCGAACAGGTGTCAGACCTGGCACCCAACCACCAGTCAGGCACCGTCCATGGGGTGGCCCAGCCGCCAGGCCTGCAGGAGTCCGACCGCCTTCCCGAGCCGATGTTCAGCCCTTCCACCAAGGCTGAGACGGGCCACGACGAGAACCTCTCGCCCGATGAGGCAGCCAAGCTCGTGGGGGACGACGTGTTCCAGGAGGCCCAGGCCATCTCCCTGGCCGTGTACCAGCGAGCGGCCGAGCGGGCCGCCGGCCGGGGCATCATCGTGGCCGACACCAAGTTCGAGCTGGGCTGGATCGACGGCCGCCTCTCCCTGTGCGACGAGGTCCTCACGCCCGACTCTTCCCGCTTCTGGGAGGCCGAGGCGTGGCAGCCCGGTGCCACCCCACCCTCGTTCGACAAGCAGCCGTTGCGGGACTGGCTGGAGGTGACCGGATGGGACAAGCGACCGCCGCCCCCGGACCTCCCCGAGGACGTCGTCGTCGCTACCGCCGATCGCTACCGCGCCGCCTACGAGCGCGTGACGGGCCGGTCGCTGTCTGACTGGCCGGGAGTGGGAAGGAGCCCGTCGCAGTGAACTATCCCGTGCTCGTCGAGGTGCGAGCCCGTGAGGGCCTCGCCGACCCCGAGGGCGCCACCATCGAACGGGCACTGGCCGCTCTTGGATTCTCCGGGGTGGAGGGAGTTCGAGTGGGCAAGGCCATCCGCTTCAGCGTCGACGCCCCCGATGAGGCCGCCGCCCGCGACCAGGTCGAGGAGCTCTGCCGGCGGTTCCTCACCAACCCCGTCATCGAGGACGCCATCGTGCAGATAGAGCGCCCCCCCTCCCCCCTGGAGGACCTGCCCGCATGAGCGTCGGGGTCGTCGTCTTCCCCGGTTCCAATTGCGAGCACGATGTGGTCGAAGCCTTGGCCCGGGTGGGCATCGAGGCGCGCCTCGTCTGGCATGCAGATCCGAAGCTGGGGGACGTGGACGCCGTCGTCCTTCCCGGTGGGTTCGCCCATGGGGACTACCTGCGTCCCGGGGCCATTGCCAGGTTCAGCCCCGTCATGGCCGATGTCGAGCGCTTTGCGCACGGCGGCGGACCCGTGCTCGGCATCTGTAACGGGTTCCAAGTTCTAACCGAAGCCGGCCTTCTTCCCGGTGCTCTACGGCAGAACCGAAGGCTCAAATTCATGTGCACCACCGTTGATGTGCGGGTGGAATCCCGCACGTCGTGGTTCACCGAGAGCCAGGGTCCCGGTTCGATCCTCCGCCTCCCCATCAACCACTTTTCTGGCGCGTATACATGCTCGCCGGAAACGCTGGCTGAACTGCGAGCCGAGGATCGCGTGCTGCTCCGGTACGTGGAGAATCCGAACGGCTCCACCGACGATATCGCCGGGATCTGCTCTCCGGGCGGCAATGTCGTCGGTCTCATGCCTCACCCGGAACGGGCCTGCGACCCTCTGGGAAACGAGGATGGTCGGGCCCTGCTGGCCGGCTTGATGGGAAACCTCTCCGCCTCCGTCAGTGATGCCCGCCGAGGCTCTGACGGAGGCGGCCGGGGTTAGGCGCTGTCGGCGCCCCTACGGATACCCGCCTTGCGGAGGACGGCGGGGTCGACGTTCATTTCGCGCCAGGCGCTGTACGTGATGCCCTTCCGGCGACCGTACGGCTCGGCGGCGGTGACGAAGGCGTCCTCGAGCTCCTCGAGGTTGACCTTGTTGTCACCCGTGGCGAGCTGCCGTTCCAAGTCCATTCGCTCCTGAACCAGGTGCAGCCGGGTGAGCGGATCGGCACTGGCCAAGCGCTCCTCGATGGTGCTGAGGCGCTTCTGCATCGACTCGGACGTGCGCTTGCGGCCCCGCTTGGGCTTGTGGGCTTCTAGTGCTTCGAGATACCGACGTACGGCTCTTCCTTGCTCCCGTCCCTCAGCCAACGCCGCCTTGTGGGCATCGGACATGGGAGCCCTTCTCTTTTTCGTTTTGGCAGGCATTTCCTAATTGTGGCCTTATCCGGGCCGAATTTCAAGTTGCCCGTGCCCGTTGTCCATTTTGGCGGTCCGTGATCGTCGAACGCCTTTTCCGGTTCGGATAGGTTGAGGTCGTGGCCACGCTGGCATCGCCTCCTCCCCTCGCCGGCCCCGCTGGTATCGACCCCGCCCTGCATCGGGCGCTCGGACTAACCGACGAGGAGGCGGCTGCGGTCACCGCCATCCTCGGCCGTGCGCCCAACCCTCTCGAGCTGGCCATGTACGCGGTGATGTGGTCCGAGCACTGCTCATACAAGTCGTCCCGCATCCACCTGCGGCGGCTTCCGTTGGAGGCTCCGTGGTTGCTCGCCGGCTTCGGGGAGAACGCGGGGGTTGTGGATGTCGGCGACGGGATAGCCGTGGCTCTGCGCATCGAGAGTCACAACCACCCCTCGGCCATCGAGCCCTACCAGGGCGCGGCCACCGGAGTCGGAGGCATCCTGCGCGACATCTTCACCATGGGCGCCCGACCCATCGCCCTCATGGACTCGCTCCACGTCGGACCCCTCGACGACGCCCGGAGCCGGTGGATCCTCGAGGGCGTGGTGAACGGCGTCTCCGGTTACGGCAACTCGGTCGGCGTCCCCAATGTGGGTGGAGAGGTGGCGGTCAGCAATTGCTTCCAGGGCAACCCCTTGGTCAACGTGCTGTGCCTCGGCCTCCTCCCCGTCGACCGCCTGCTGCTGGGCGAGGCCACGGGCGACGGGAACCTGGCCGTCCTCCTGGGATCGGCCACGGGACGGGACGGCATCGGCGGTGTCAGCGTCCTCGCCTCGGCGGGGTTCAGCGCCGACGGCGACGAGGGCAAACGGCCCAGCGTGCAGGTGGGCGACCCTTTCGAGGAGAAGCGGCTGATCGAGGCGTGCCTGGAACTGTACAGTCCCAGGAGCGGATGCTCGCCATCGTCCAGCCCTCCGCCCTCGACGCGGTGATGGAGGTGTGCCGGCGATGGGAAGTGAGGGCGACGGTCGTCGGTCACGTCGTCCCCGGCGGCCACCTCCGCATCCTCGACGGGTTCGACGGGCCCGTTCTGGCCGATGTTCCCGCCGCCTCGCTGCACGAGGACGCTCCCCGCTACGACCGGCCCCGCCGCCCTCCGGCCGATCTGGACACCCGTCGGGCGGATGAGCCCTCGCGCCTGCCGGCGGCGGCTGACTGCGGCGCCGCCCTTCTGGACATGTTGGTGGACACGTCGTGGGTGTGGTCCCAGTACGACCACCAGCTCTTCCTCAACACCGTCGAGGGCCCGGGAGGCGACGCCGCCCTCCTGAGGCTCAAGGCGCCCGGCCTGCCCGCCTCCGACCGGGCTCTCGCCCTCACCACCGACAGCAACAGCCGGTGGTGCTCCCTTGACCCACGCCAGGGGACCGCTCTTCTCGTGGCCGAGGCCGTGCTCAACGTGGCCTGCGTCGGGGCGCGGCCGATGGCCGTCGTCAACTGCCTGAACTTCGGCAACCCTGAGCACCCCGAGGTCATGTGGCAACTCTCCGAGGCGGTGGACGGGCTGGCCGAGGCCTGCCGGGCCTTCGGGGTGCCGGTAGCGGGCGGCAACGTCAGCCTCTACAACGAGTCCGCGGGCCGGGACATTGATCCCACGCCCGTCATCGGTCTGCTCGGGGTCCTGGACGTGCTCGAGCGCCGCCCGCCGGGAGTCGGCCTGATCGCGGAGGGTGAGATCGTCCTTCTCGGCCGGCGGGACGGGCTGACGCTGGCCGGTTCCCGCTGGGCCGACGCAGCCCACGGCCACCGGGGCGGAGCGCTCCCGCAGCTCGACTTCCAGCAGCACGCCGTCCTCGGCGCCCTCGTCCGTGATCTGGCGACAAAGGGCCTGGTCGCCGGCCTGCACGACGTGGCCGACGGCGGCCTGGCCCTGGCGATGGCCGAGATGGCGGTGAAGTCCGGCGTCGGGTTCCACGTCGAAGGCGTTCGGGACCACACCGAGCTGTTCGCCGAGAACCCGTCCCGGGTGGTGGCCTGCGTCCGTCCCGAAGGCCTCCCCGAGGTCCAGGTCAGGGCCGGGGCGGCCGGCGTTGAGCTGCACCGACTGGGAGTGGCCGGCGGTGACCGGCTGATCGTGAACGGCCTGGTCGACCTGGCGCTGGAAACGGCCGTCGCCGGCTGGAAGGGAAGTCTCCCCGAGGCCATGGCCGCGGCCAAGGAACACTGAGAGCGTTCCCCGAGCCGCCCGTGACGCTGTGGGAGAATGCCTCAGTGCCTCCCGTCACCGGGCCGGCGACGGAAGACAAGCCCGGAGAAGCCTGTGGAGTCTTCGGGGTCTACGCGCCGGGCCGACCCGTCGCCCACCTGACCTACGCCGGCCTGTATGCCCTGCAACATCGGGGGCAGGAATCGGCGGGCATGGCGGTCAGCGACGGTGAGTTCATCACCGTGGTCAAGGACATGGGCCTGGTCACCAACGTCTTCGACGAGCGCACCCTCGTGCCGCTACAGGGCCACCTGGCCTCGGGCCACGTCCGGTACTCGACGACCGGCTCGAGCACGTGGGGCAACGCGCAGCCCATCTACCGCTCCGGCGGGCGTGGCGCCGGCTTCGTCCTCGGGCACAACGGCAACCTGGTCAACACCGACGACCTGGCCGCCGAGGCCGGTGTCCTTCCCGGGACGGTCCGGAGCGACAGCGACCTCATCGCCGAGCTGGTCCAGGAGGAGATAGTCGCCAGTGGCCAGTCCCTCGAGAAGGCGGTCATGGAGGTCGTGCCCCGGCTGAAGGGGGCCTTCTCGCTCGTCCTGATGGACGAGGGACACCTGGTCGGCGTCCGCGACCCAAACGGCTTCCGGCCGCTCTGCCTGGGCCGTCTCGACGACGGATGGGTGCTGGCGTCGGAGACGCCGGCCCTCGACATCGTGGGTGCCCACTTCGTGCGGGAGCTGGACCCCGGGGAGATCGTGGTCATCGACGCCGACGGCACCCGCTCCCTGCGCCCCTTCCCGCCCGAAGCGGTGGAGCCCAAGCTGTGCCTGTTCGAGTTCGTGTACTTCGCCCGCCCCGACAGTCGGCTTTACGGGAAGACCGTTCACAGCGCCCGCCAGCGCATGGGGGAGCTACTGGCCGAGCAGGCGCCCCTGCCTCCCGACACCCAGTGGCCTGCCCGCCCGGCCATGGTGATGCCCGTGCCTGACTCCGGCATCCCCGCCGCCGAGGGCTACGCCCGGCACAGCGGAATCCCCTTCGGCCACGGGCTGGTGCGCAACCGCTACATCGGGCGCACGTTCATCGCTCCCACCCAGGAGCAGCGGGCCCAGAATGTCCGGATCAAGCTCAACCCCATCCGCGAGAACATCGCCGGAAAGCGCCTTGTGGTGGTGGAGGACTCCATCGTCCGGGGCACCACCATGCGGGCTCTCGTGGCCATGTTGCGTGAGACGGGCGCGGCCGAGGTCCATCTCCGGATTGCCTCCCCGCCCTACCGCTGGCCGTGCTTCTTCGGCATGGACACCGGCACTCGAAGCCAGCTCCTCGCCGCCGACCTCACCATCCCCCAGGTGCGCGAGTACATCGGCTGCGACACGCTTTCCTACCTCGACCTGGACCGGCTGCTCACCGCCACCGGCGCCGCCGGGTCGGGGTTCTGCACCGCCTGCCTCACCGGCAACTATCCGGTCGACGTGCCCCTTTCCCGGGCGGTGGCCGATCCCGCTGGGCCCTCTGAGCGGGGTGACGGGGCCCTGCCCGAGGTCGACCTCGTCCACCCCTGCGGGTAGCGCGGCACGGTAGGCTTCGAATGCGTGTTCGAACCAGCTCGCGGCCCCCGTCGCCGCCCCACCTCCACCTCCGCGTTCGGGGTCTCCCGCAGGGAGAACCACGACGCCCGGGACTTCTACGCCCGGTTCACACCACCTGCATTAAGCAAGGACTCCGAGGTCTGGCCCGGTGATCGGGACATCGACGAGATCTTCGATCATGACGCCCGCTCCATGCCCGAGGTACCCGATGGATCGGTCGCTCTCGTGGTCACATCGCCTCCGTATTTCGCGGGCAAGGAGTACGAGGAGGCCCTGGGAGAGGGCCACATCCCCGCCACCTACCTCGACTACCTCCAGATGCTGGAAGACGTGTTCGCCCAGTGCGTGCGCAAGCTCGAGCCCGGCGGGCGTATCGCGGTCAACGTCGCCAACCTGGGCCGTCGCCCATACCGCTCGCTCTCGTCGGACGTGGTCCACATCCTTCAGGACAAGCTCCGCCTGCTGCTGCGGGGGGAGATAATCTGGCAGAAGGCCGAGGGGTCCACCGGCTCGTGTGCGTGGGGATCGTTCCAGAGGCCGGCCAACCCCGTGCTGCGGGACCTCACCGAGCGGGTGATCGTGGCCAGCAAGGGACGGTTCGACAGGGCCGTGTCGGCTCGGGATCGGGCCCGCCGAAACCTACCGTGCGACTCCTCCATGCGCCGCGAGGACTTCATGGACTTCACCACCGACGTCTGGAAGATCCCAGCCGAGAGCGCCACGCGGGTCGGCCATCCGGCGCCCTTCCCGGTGGAGCTGCCCGACAGGCTGATCCACCTCTACACCTACATCGGAGATCTCGTGGTCGACCCGTTCATGGGCTCGGGCACAACCGCTGTCGCTGCGGTCCGCACCCGCCGGCACTTCGCCGGGTACGACACCGACCTCGATTACGTCGACGCCGCCCGGGCCCGGGTCGAGGGCGAGCGCTCCGCCAGCCACAATGGCCGGCCTCCCCTATTCGTCCTCCCCGCCGTGCCCCTTCCCGCCGACCCCGAGGAGGACTCGCAAGCGCGGGCCGTGCGCGAAGGCAGGGCGGCCAAGGAGATCGCCAGGGAGGTTCTCGTGGGCTGCGGGTTCCGGGACCTCGAGCCCAA
>JAIVIH010000487.1 GCA_020200615.1 Actinomycetota bacterium
CCCACGTTGAGCAGGCCCTGGCAGCCGGCCCCGCACCTCACCCCCCGGTCCAGGTTGGCGAGCAACCGGTCGACCGCGGTGCTGGCGCCCATTCCCCGGGACATGAGCAGGGCCACGGCGCCGGACACGTGGGGCGCCGACATGGACGTACCGGCAACCCAGGCGTAGCGGCCGCCGATGTAGGTCGACAAGACGTCCGCTCCCGGTCCGCCGCCGCTGCCCCCGGGCGCGGCCAGGCCCCACTTGGCGTTGCCGATGGGGCTGGAGTACGAGGCCGCGCTTCCCGACTTGTCGGTGGCCCCCACGACCAGGGCGTTCAGTGCTCCGTAGTTGGCGCTGCCCAGGTCGAGCAGGCCAACGTTCTCGTTCCCCGAGGCCAGAACGGGCACCGCCCCCCGGCTCCAGGCGTAGTCGATCCCCGTACGGAGCGGAGTCCCCAACAGTGACACCAGCAGGAAGTTGGGGTCGCCCAGGCTGAGGTTGACGACTCGGGCACCATGGTCGACCACCCAGCGGATGGCGTTGTTGATGTCCTCGACCGAGCCCCTTCCCTGGTCGTCGACCGCCTTGGCCACGACCAGTCGGGCATCGGGTGCCACGCCCGCCATCCCCCGCCCGTTGCCCGTGGAGGCGGCGGCGATCCCGGCCACGAGGGTGCCGTGCCCATGGACGTCCTCGGCCTCGCCGTCACGGCACGGCCCGTTCACGCAGGTGGCGGTGGCGTCGATCTTCGCCGCCAGGTCGGGGTGGTCGCTGTCGATCCCGGTGTCGACGATCCCGATGGTTATCCCCGAGCCGGTGGCCGCCCCCCAGGCCTCAGGGGCGTGGATCTGCGACAGGGACCACTGATCGTTGAAGTAGGTGTCGTCGCTGGCCCCGGCGGGCGCGACACCGGCCAGCGTCGCCAGGACGACACCACACAGAACGGCCAGGGTCACCCGTACGCGGCACATGGGAAGGGACTCCATGGTGCACGATCAACCCCTCGAAGTTGGGTCGGCCCGTTCGATCAGGTTCCTGAGGACGGAGTACACCGTGGTCACGTCACCCCGGGTGACGTGCTCGTCGGCGTGGTGGGCCAGGTTCGGGTCCCCCGGCCCGAAGTTGGTGGCGGGGACCCCCCGGGCGGCGAAACGGGCCACGTCGGTCCACCCCAGCTTGGCCTCGGCCGGAAGCCCGGTGGCGGTGAGGAGAGCGGTCAGCAGGGGATGGCTGAGTGAGGGCGGGGCGGCATCGGCGGAATCCAGCACCTCGAACCCGTCCGCCTCGCTCAGAAGGTCCCTGACGTGGGCCGCAGCCTGCTCGGCCGTGCGATCGGGGGCGAACCGGTGGTTCACGGTGAGGACGGCGAGGTCGGGAACCACGTTGCCGGCCACTCCCCCCTCGACCTTGACCGCCTGGAGCCCCTCCCGGAAGAGGCATCCGTCGATCTCCACCTGCCGTCCCTCATATGCATGCAGGGTGTCGAGGGTCGGGCCCATGCGGTGGATGGCGTTCCGCCCCAGCCAACCCCGGGCCGAGTGGGCTCGGACTCCCCGGTAGGTGAGGCGGGCGCGC
>JAIVIH010000235.1 GCA_020200615.1 Actinomycetota bacterium
GGGTGGCCGGTACCCGCTCGGCGATCAGCCCGGAAACCTCGCGGCCCTGACCGAAGGACTCGCCCAGGTCACCCTGGAACACATTGGCGACGTAGGTACCGAACTGTTGCGGGAGCGGCCGGTTCAGCCCGAACTTCTCCCGCATGAAGTCGAAGTACTCCTGGTCGCCGTTTCCGCTGGCGACCGCGGTGACGGGGTCGCCCGGCGCCAGATGGATGACGAGGAACGTCACCACCAGGATGGCGCCGACCGCGGGGATCACCTGCAGGAGGCGCCGCAGCGTATAGCGCCAGCCCACCTGTCAACCCCGCCGGTCTGGCGGCATCGCGGTCAGCGCTTGCAGTACCCGCCCTCGGCGAAAAGCCCCGTGTTCTGGATGTTGAAGCCGGTGCACGCGGCGTTGAAGGCCCGGGTGTTGAGGGTTTCCGCCAGCCACAGGTACGGCAGGTCCCGGACGGCCAGGTCCTGGATGCGCTCGAACAACTGACGGCGCCGTCCCTCGTCGACCTCACTGGAGGACTGGTCCCAGAGGGCGTCCATGTCCGGGTTGCTGTAGCCGGCTCCGTTCGAGAACGGGGTCTGGCTGATCTGGGTCGAGTGGTACTGGCGGCGCACCCCGATCTGGGGGTCGCTCTCGTTGCAGTAGGAGATGGTGGCCGTGTCGAACGTCCGGTTGGTGAAGACGCTGACGGGCAGGTCGGCAGTAGCCATCTGCTTCGTCTCCAGCTCGACGCCCACGGCCTTCCACTGCTGACGGAGGACCTGGGCGTAATCCGCCTGCTGACCGACGAAGTGCTGGATGTCGATCTTGAGCTGCGTGCCGTCGGGCACCCCCTGCACCCCCCGGGCCACGCGGATCTCCCCGCCCTCGTCCTTCCAACCGGCCTGGTCGAGCAGTTGCCGGGCCCGGTTGAGGTCGAAGGGGGGCAGGGTCAGGTTCTGGGTGCGGGCCACGGGGATGGCCGTGTGGATCGGCTGCGAGGCGACCTTGCCTTGGCCGAAGAGGATCTGGTCGGCCGCTTGCTGGCGGTTGGTGGCGGCGTGCAGGGCCTGGCGGACCGGGAGGCTGGTGAGGATCGGTGGGTGTCCCTCGGGCGGCCGCAGGTTGAAGGCGACGGTCGTCACGCAGTTGCCTCCACCCGGTCCGCGGGCCGCCTCGGCCAGGGTGATGGTGCGGTCACCGCGCAGCGCGGCCAGGTCTGACGGCGGCTGGACCGTGTAGACCCAGTCGATCTCCTTCTTCTGGAGAGCCAGGGTGCGGGTGCCGCCGTCGGTGATCACCCGCTCGACCAGGCTCTCGAAGTAGGGCTGACCCGGACGGAAGTAGTCCGGGTTGCGCGTCATCTTGATCTCGGTGGCGTCGTAGGACACGAACTTGTAGGGCCCGCTACCCACGGGCGCCCGGTTGGGCGGACAGTCGGCTGCTCGCTCGATACCGGCGCCACAGGGCTCGTAGACGTGCTTGGGGATGATGGGCGCCTCGGTGACGTTCAGCTGGGCCAGCAGGGGCGCGTAGGGCCGGCCGAAGCGGAAAACGACAGTCCGGGCACGTCGTCCGCGGTCACGGGTTGCCCGTCGTGCCACTTCATGTTCTCCCGGAGGGTGAAGCGGTAGACGGCCCCGTTCTCCAGGATCTCCCACCGTTCGGCCAGTTCAGGGGCGAACTTCCCGTCCTTGTCGAAGCCGACCAAGCCGTTGAACATGGGCTCGGCCGCGTTGTGGACCCCCCCACTGGACGTGACCGCCGGGTTGAGGCTTCCGGGGTCGCTCTCGAGGGCGATCACCAGGGTTCCCCCCCGAACCGGCTGCTCAGCCTGGGTGGTGGGTGTCTGCGCCGACCCCCCGTCATCGTCGTCGTCGTCGCCGCCACAGGCGCCGGCAATCAGCGCCATCACGAGTGCGGGAATGATCAGCCGAATGCGGGGACGCATCTGATGCCCAACCTTTCTGCGCCTTGACCGGCACCTGACGGCTCAGTGTACCGACATGGGTCGTTCGCCTCCCGGTTGGTGTCGCGCTGTTGGGCGTCCGCCGCGGCGACGGTCAGCGCCGTCTCGCCATCCGCAGGCCGGCTGCGCCGGCAGCCACCAGGGCCAGGCCGGGGGCCAGGGCGGCGGCACCGCCGGTGTCGGGGTGCTGGTTCACGGGTGTCCGCGGAACGGCCGTAGTGCTCGTCGAGTCGCCCCCGGGCAGGGTGTCACCGCCGGCGAGAGCCGTGGTCGTGGTATTCCGGCCAGGCGCCACCGTGGTCGTGGTCACCTGCTGGGCGGTGTCGGGCGGGCGCGTCGTGGTCGCCGGCGAAGCCGGGACCGAGGGCTGGCTGGTGGTCACCGTCGTAGTGGCGCGGGGGACGGTGGTGGCCGTAACTCCGGGGCCGGAGGCCGTCGTCTCGTCGTCCCCTTGGCGGATGACGACGGTGGCCACTCCCACCCCGAGGAGCAGGAGCACAAGAGCGAATAGCGCCTTGGCGGTGGTGCGTCGCACAGATGGGTCCTCGTTCCGCTTCGGGGGGCGCTCTCCCACCCGACACTAGGTGACTGGTGTCGAACGGCCAATTGCGGGCCGGCAGGAAGGGGTCATTCGCCCTCCTTCTGGTGGGGTGTGGGCAGTGTTCGAGGTGTGGCCGACGATGAAGCCGCGGACGATGTGGA
>JAIVIH010000285.1 GCA_020200615.1 Actinomycetota bacterium
GTCTAGGAGCGGCCAGGCCGGCGCCGGCTCAGAAGCGTGACTCGGCCGAACCGCCCAGGGCCTCCCAAACCGACTCCGTTGTCTCGTAAGGGCCGTCGGGAAGCGCCCGCAGCAACTCGGTGATCCAGGTGGGCGCGTGGTTGCGCTCGGCCGAGGCCACCAGCGCCTCCCGCTCGGCAGGGAACACCGACGGCTCGAGGTGTCGGGCCAGGTCGGTCCGAGCCTCCAGCTCCCCGTCCGTCGGCCAGCGGGAGTCGCCGCCCACCAGCGGTCCACCGACCAACCGGGCGTCGGGCGTGGGTTCGCCCTCGCCGGGGCCCTCCTGCTCGCGACCCTCCGAGGCTCTCGCCTCGACCGGCGAACCTTGCACCAGCGAACGTGTGTCGGCCTTGAGGCTCTCGTCAAGGCGGGGGGCGTGCTTGTCGCTTCCTCGGTCCATGGTCCGGTATATCCCCCGCAATCCTGGGAAGAACACGGGAAGGGTGGACCCGATCAACGCGTTGTAAGAAGCAAGCGGCCAGTGGGGGCCTGCTGAATCAGGAGGGCGGAAGGAAGTGCCGATGCAGCGAGTGAGGACCAACTCCGGCGGGGGCGAGGACGAGTTGGTCCGCCTGTATCTGGCCGACGTGGGGCGTCACCCCTTGCTGACCCGGGCCGAAGAGACGCAGCTGGCCCAGGAGATCCTGGCCGGTCGGGAGGCTTCGCAGGCTCTCGAGAACCCCCGTAGGGCGCTGAGCGACGACGAGCGGCGACACCTCGAGTCGGTCGTGGCTCAGGCCGACATCGCCACCGAGCATTTCGTCCGGGCCAACCTGCGGCTGGTCGTGTCCATCGCCAAGCGCTACACCTCCTCGGGGCTCTCCCTGCTCGACCTCGTGCAGGAGGGCAACGTGGGGCTGATGCACGCCGTCGACCGCTTCGACGTGCGCCGCGGGTTCCGGTTCTCGACCTACGCCACGTGGTGGATCCGCCAGGCCGTCTCGCGCGCCATCGCCAACACGGGTCGTGCCATCCGGCTGCCGGTGCAGGCGGGCGACCTTGTCTCGAAGGTTCGCCGGGCCCAGGCTCACCTCGAGGCAGAAACGGGCCGAGCCCCTACGGTCGAAGAGGTGGCCAAGGACGTTTCGGTCTCACCGGCCAAGGTTCGCCAGGTCCTGGCCATGCCGCTGGAGATGCTCTCCATGTCGGAGCCCCAGGCCGCCGACTCGGACTCCGAGTTGGGGGACAGCATCGCCGATCACGAGGCCGCCTCTCCGTTCGATGTGGTGGCTGCCTCGATGCTGCCGGCCCAGATCCGCACCCTCCTCGATGCCCTCTCCGAACGGGAACGGCGGGTGGTCTACCTCCGTTACGGCCTCGATCGCGGCCGGGCTCGCACGCTCGATGAGGTCGGGCACCTGTTCAGCCTGAGCCGGGAGCAGATCCGCCAGATCGAGCGTCGGGCGCTGATGAAGCTGCGGGAGCGGTCTGAGCGCACGGGCGCCCGAGAGCTGCTGGTCGGCTGAGGCGGCCTCTACAGCCGCTCGCCGGGAAACCGCAGCTGCAGCTCGGAGACCAGCTGGTTCACCTGCCCGGCAGGGTTCGGGTCACTCTCTTCGGCCAGGTCGAGGGCGATCCGGCCGAGCTCCGGCCAGCTGACCCAGCCCAAAGCTCCCGCGAGCAGGTCGCCGGCCAAGCGCCCGTCGTGGAGCTGCACACCGGCCGCCACCTCCAGCCGGCTGAGTAGGTGATCGCTGCCGGGCGGAGCCACCAGCACGACTCCCGCCTCGCGCCCCCCGCGGAGGGAGGCCTCCAGCGCAGCCACCACGGCCGCCCGTAGTTGCTCTTCGGGAGGGTCGGGCCGAGCCGTGCAGGCCACGAGCACCAGCGCCTCGGGCCCGTCGAGGACGACGTCGCAGATGTCTCCCATCCCCAGACTCGCTCCCCACGGCACCACCGAGCCACCGCCCCACTCGACGGGCGACAGCGGGTTCTCGTCGCCACAGGCGACCTCGAGCAGGGACGGAACCCAGGCGTCCGTGTCCCACAGAGCGAGCGTCCGGAAGGTGTTCCAGGCCAAGCGGTCGGGCCGAGCAGGGTCCTCCAGGAGGGCCAGCACCGCCGGCTCGGAGAGCAACGGGCTGGCGAGATCCACGAGCCAGGGCCCGTCCTCCGCCTCGCCGGAGGCGCCCCCTTGGGGCTGGCTCGCTTCGGTCACAGGTAGGTCCATCTCCCTCTCCTCGGCAATTGCCCAACGTCCCTACCCGCCGCCGACGGGACGGGAACTTCTGGTTGCGATAAGAACAGGCGATGACCGACGCGTCCGAAGCCGACCTTCAGGAGCAGCAGTTCCCGGTGAGGCCGAACGGGGAACCCGTTCCCCTCACGGTGCCGCCCGAGGTACCCGAGGCCGATGCCGTCGAGCAGGCCCAGCCCGCCCCGCTCGACGACGAAGAGCACCGCTGAGAGCCTAGGAAGCTCCCGCGGCCGCCTTCTTGGCGGACTTGCGGGCCGGGGCCTTCTTTGCCGTCTCGTCCTTGACCGGCGCGGCGTGGTCGTGAACGTGGGCTTCGCCCTCGTGCTCGCGCTGGAAGTCGGCGTGTGGGTAATGGCTGTGACGGATCACGGCGTGGTCGTGCTCGTGCTCGTGGAACGAGCTGAGGTGCTCGAACGCGCCGCTCATTTCCCGGTAGTTGTGGGTGACGTGGTAATGGCCGTGGGCATGAACCGCCGCCTCGTGCTCATGCTCCTCCCACTGCTGGCCGTCCTGGACCATCAATACCTCCGTGGCGTCGTAGATCCTGTGCTCGGCCGCCGAACCTCAGGTCCCACCTGCGCCGGGTGTCCCGGCACCGGATGGCTGCTGCTCCTCGTCGTCAGGACGTCCGAACGGGTCTGAGTAGGACTCCGGTCCCGCCGCTCCGCCCTCGTCGCCGATGGTCGCCGTTCCGTCGTAACCCTGCTCCCTGGGACCGCTCGACCCCGGTGCCGCCGCCGAAGCGCCGTCCGGATCCTGCGGCGACCGATCGCCGGGAGAATCAGGCAACTGGATTTACCTCCGGGACAACCACCTGCCACGGTGCTACCCCGGATCTTCCCGCCCGAACCCCGTTCTGGCCAAGACCCGCACTAGTCCCGCAGAAAGCTCACAATCCCAGGGTTCTTCTGCAATAACCTTCGGATATGGCGAGGTATCGCATCGGAGAGGCAGCCGACGCCCTCGGGGTCACGGTGGACACTCTCCGCCGGTGGGTGGACACCGGTCGCGTGGCCTCCGTCCGAACCGCGGGGGGGCAGCGGGTGATCGAGAGCTCGGCCCTGGCCGCCCTGGCCGTGGAGCTGGGCCGGCGCCCGCGCGAAGCATCCACCGTCCAGAGCGCCCGGAACCGACTGCCCGGAGTGGTGACCGCGGTCGTGCGCGACGGGGTGATGGCCCAGGTCGAGCTTCAGGCCGGTGCCCACCGGATCGTCTCGCTCATGACCCGGGAAGCGGCCGACGAGCTCGGGCTGGCGCCCGGCGTCCTCGCCGTCGCCACCGTGAAGGCCACGGCCGTGGTCGTCGAACGCCGCGACCGGCGATGAGGCAGGGCGTGTGGGCGGGGGTGGTGCTCATCGCACTGGTACCGGCCTGCGCCCCGGCTGACCGGGTTGCCGGCGCGCGCCCGGGAGGAAGCACCCCGCTCACGGGAACGGTCACGGTCTTGGCAGCGGCGTCGCTCACCGAGACCTTCGAGGAGCTCGGGCGTCGCTTCCAGGCGGTCCATCCGGGCGTCGACCTCACCTTCAGCTTCGGCCCGTCGTCGACCCTGGTCAGGCAGGTTCAGGAAGGAGCGCCGGCCGACGTCGTGGCCGTCGCCGACGAGGGCCTGCTCCAGCCCGTGGCCGACGCGGGCCTGTCCTCATCACCGGCGATCTTCGCCCGCAACCGCTTGGCCCTGGTCGTGGCCGCAGGTAATCCGGAAGGGGTCGACTCCCTCGCCGCGCTGGCCCGCCCCGGCCTGGCCGTGGTGCTGTGTGCGCCGGAGGTGCCGTGCGGCCGGTTGGCGGCCGAGGCCCTGCGCCGGGCGGGCATCCACGTGGAGCCGCGGTCGCTGGAGCCGGACGTCAAGGCCGTGGTGGCCAAGGTCGCGCTGGGCGAGGCCGACGCCGGGATCGTCTACGTGACCGACGTCAGCGCCGGAGGCAGCAAGGTCGAGGGCGTCGCCATCCCTCCGGCCGAGAACGCCGTCGCCACCTACCCCATCGCCACTCTGCGCCGGGCGCCCAACCCGGCCGCGGCCGCCGCCTTCGTCGACTTCGTGCGGTCGGACGAGGGCCGCGCCTTACTCACCTCGGCCGGCTTCGAGGTCTGATGGTCCGAAACCGCAGCGGGGATCAGGCGTCAACCGGAGCGGCGCCCCCGCTGGGCGCGTGGATCCTGGCCATCATCGGACTGCTGTTGATCGTGTTGCCGTTGGTGGGCCTGGCCTGGCGAGCCCCGTGGACGAGCGTCCTGCACGACCTGGGCGACCCCCAAGTCGGCCAGGCGCTCCGTCTCTCGCTCCTGTGCTCGCTCTTGGCGACGGGCCTATCCGTCCTCGTGGGCGTGCCCCTGGCGTGGGTCCTGGCCAGGGTCGACTTCCGGGGCCGTGGCCTGGCCCGGGCGCTGACGATCCTTCCCATGGTCCTCCCGCCGGTGGTGGGCGGGGTCGCCCTGCTCCTGACCCTCGGACGGGGCGGGCTCATCGGGCAGTGGTTGGACCGCTGGTTCGGCATCTCCCTCCCCTTCACCACCGCCGGGGTCGTCGTGGCCGAGACGTTGGTCGCCCTGCCCTTCCTGGTCATCGCCGCCGAGTCCGGCTTCCGTCTCGCCGATCGCCGGCTCGAAGAGGCCGCTGCCACCCTGGGCGCCCGCCCGTGGACCGTCTTTCGGAGGGTGACCCTGCCCCTGGTGGGTCCCTCCATCGCCGCGGGAGCGGTCCTGGCCTGGGCGCGGGCCCTCGGCGAGTTCGGCGCCACCATCACGTTCGCCGGGAACTTTCCCGGGCGCACGCAGACGACTCCGCTCAAGGTCTACCTGCTCCTCCAGTCCCGGCCCGACGCCGCCATCGCCCTCAGCCTGGTCCTGCTGGCCGTCTCCCTCGCCGTGCTCATCGGCCTCCGCTCGCGGTGGCTCGGCCTGAGATGACGCCGGCCGGCCTCCAAGCGGCAATGGCTCTCACGCGGGGTGACCTGCGGCTCGACGTCGAGCTCAGCCTGGGCCCCGACGAGACGGTGGCTCTCCTCGGGCCCAACGGGGCGGGAAAGACCACACTCCTGCGGGCTCTCGCCGGGCTCCAGCCGCTCCAGCGTGGGCGGGTGGTCCTCCACGGCGAGGTCCTCGAAGACACCGCCCTCGGAGTGCGCCGGCCAGCCGAGGAGAGACCCGTCGGCGTCGTGTTCCAGGACTACCTCCTGTTCCCCCACCTCTCGGCCCTGGAGAACGTGGCCTTCGGGCTACGCAGCCGGGGTATGGGGAAAGCGGAGGCCCGTCGCCAGGCGATTGACTGGCTCGAGCGCGTCGGCCTGGGCGACCACGCCGCCCGGCGCCCGGGCGCGCTCTCGGGAGGCCAGGCGCAGCGGGTGGCCCTGGCCCGGGCGCTTGCCGCGTCCCCGCACCTTCTCCTCCTCGACGAGCCGCTGTCGGCCCTCGACGCCCCCACCCGGCTGGAGGTGCGGCGTGACTTGCGGCGCCACCTCGCCTCGTTCGAGGGCGTCCGCCTCCTCGTTACCCACGACCCCCTGGAAGCCATGGTCCTGGCCGACCTGCTGGTGGTGCTGGAGGAGGGCCGGGTCGTTCAGGCCGGCTCGGTGGCCGAGGTGAGCGCCCGACCCCGCTCCCGGTACGTCGCCGACCTGGTCGGGGTCAACCTGTACCGCGGTCGGGCGAAGGGCGCGACGGTGTCCGTCGGGGCCGGCCACTCCCTCCACGTGGCCGAGAGCGTCGCCGGCGACGTCTTCGCCCTCGTCCATCCCCGAGCCGTGGCCCTCCATCGCTCGGAACCCCACGGCACCCCTCGCAACGTGTGGGCGGGCGTGGCCGAGGGCCTCGACCGCGAGGCCGAGCGCGTTCGAGTACGCGT
>JAIVIH010000236.1 GCA_020200615.1 Actinomycetota bacterium
CCCTACGGGTCGAGGTCATCGTGCCTGATCCGCCCTCAGATCGCGAGCACCCTCAGTGCGATTTTTTCAGGTCGAAGTGACTAGGCGCTGAAGGGCCTCGAAAACGGACGCCACCGCCACCAGGTCGCTCCCGATCATCGAACGCCGTCTGTCACGATGACCCGGGACACACGATGCCCGCCCCGCACAGGCGCAGGCCGTTGCGGTCCCGGACCTCGGCGACGAGGTCGTCCCGGGGTTGCGACGCCAGAGCCCGGTCGGTGTCGAACATCAGGGCCGCGGTGGCGGGATCGTCGAACGCGAACTGGTAAGTGATGCACCCCCCCGGGAACAGGTAGAAGCGGGTGCTACGAAGATTCGGGGGGAGCTGCTCGGGCTGTTCGAACCGGCGCATCCCGACTTCGTCACTGGGCACCTCGGTCGCACCCGTGGCCCGGCAGTCCCCGGGACGGCGCAGGGTGGCCTCGACGGCGCGGTCGCCTCCGCGGTCCGAGTCCAGCCAGAAGGTCGCCCGGTGGCGACGGATCTGAACCCCTCCCAGGGACCACCCGGCGGGGAGGGAGTCGACGCAGGGCAACGCCGTGGCCGACGGAACGGCCTGGGCCATCAGGATCATCACGTCCCCGGTGTCGCAGCTGGGCGTGCCCGAGACGCCCAGGTCGTAAGCGGGTCGCAGCATCGACGTGGTTTGTCCCAGGGCGAAGCCGGCGGCAACCACAACGGCCAGGGCAAGGGCGACCCGCCTGAAGCTCCAACGCTGAAGCCCTATCGGGCGACGCTCCGGCGCGAGGGCGCGGAACTGGGCCAGCAGGTCGCGCCCGTCCCGCTTCATCACGGCGCGCAGCTGAGTCGGACTGGCCACGCCGCGGGCGGCGGCGAAGGCCTCGGCGATCTCGTCGGGCGTGAAGAGCAGCAGGGCTCTCCGGTAGACCGTCTCTGCGTCGGTCTTAACGGCCAGGACGAGCATCATGTTGGCCAGGTCGACCGCCTGGCGCCACGGCGACGGGCGGACCTGTACGAAGAACACATCGATGAGCAGGACCTGACCGTTCAGGACGAGGATGTTGGCGGGCTTGATGTCTCGGTGGGCCAGCCCCGCGTCCCACAGCCGCCGGATCAGCGACAAGCCCTGGTCGATGGTGCTCTCGTCGACGTCGGCGTCGCTGATCTCCTTGGCGCCGTCGAAGAACTCTGTCACCAGGAGGTACTCCCGCTCGGGCGTCATCTCGACGATGCCGAGTGGCGCCGCCGTAGGAATGCCGATGTCGCGCAGGAGCCGGGCGGCGTAGTCCTCGTACTCCACCAGCCGGCGCACGGACTGGAAGGGGGCCTCGTCCTCCAATCGCCCGTACAGGATCGTCCGTCCGAGCTTGTACCACCGGTCGGCCCGGACGTGGCTCATGGCGTAGAGCTTTCCGAACAGGTAGGTGTAGGGGTCTCCGGCGACGCGCAGGCGCAACGGGGTCGAGCCTCCCGACCCGGCCAGCCCCACGGGCCTTACGTCGACCACGGTCAGGCCCAGCTGATCCTGCACAGCCCGGCGT
>JAIVIH010000023.1 GCA_020200615.1 Actinomycetota bacterium
GAAGTGGATGCGTCGGCCCGTCTGTCGTTCTCCCAGGGCGCCCGGGTGGTTCCCGCCGGCCTGGGCCCGGCCGGGCCTCTGGTCGGCGCCGGGGCCGTCGGGTGGCGGGCCGTGGGCGGGGTCCTCGACCTGTGAGCCCCCGATGGATGGCGCGGGTGGTGCTGGCCGTGGCCGTCCGGCCCGGGCTGTGGACCACGGCCCTGAGCCAGATGGGGCGCCTGGCTGTTCCCGGTTGGTGGCGCCGCTGGCCGCCCCTTCCACTGCCCGACCGGGCCTGGCTCGGGTTCCGCCTCCAGACCGCCTACGGCGATCCGAACCACGCCCCCGACCCGGCCGACGTGGTCGACTGGCTCCGCTGGTGCCGCCGGTTCGGGAGCCTGCGCTACCCTCGGGCCCGATGAACCTTCCACCAGCAGGCGCCGGGCGCCATCTGCGGTCTCACCGGGGCTGACGGTGTCGAAGGCACTTGTCCTCAACGCCACGTACGAGCCGCTGTGCGTCGTTCCCATCCGGCGGGCCGTGATCCTGGTGCTGAAGGAGAAGGCGGAGGTGCTGCACACCGCCGACCGGGTGCTGCGGTCCGAGCGGGCGGCCATTCCCGTGCCCTCCGTCATCCGCCTGACCTACTTCGTGAAGGTCCCGTTCCGGGCTCGTGCCGCCCTCAACCGGCGGGCCGTCTTCGCCCGCGATGGAGGGCGGTGCCAGTACTGCGGGGCCACGGCCGAGAACATCGACCACGTCATCCCCCGGAGCCGGGGCGGGCAGCACATCTGGGAGAACGTGGTGGCCGCCTGCAAGCCGTGCAACACCCGCAAGGAGGACCGCTACCTCAACGAAGTCGGGTTGACCCTCCGCCGGCGCCCCACCGCGCCCAAGGAGCTCACGTGGATCATCGTCGCCGTGGGAACGGTCCATCCCCATTGGGAGCCGTACCTCCAGGGAGCGGCCGCGCTATCCGCGTGACAACAAGCAGGAATCTTGCGTCCCCATGACGAACTACTCATTAGCTCGGCCGGGCGTGAGCGTAGGGGGGCTGCACACGCCGGCCGGGGTTGCTGGAGCACCTGCCGGTGCCGGCGGCGTTGGGGACGCCGGCCGCTGGCAGGTGCGCCGCTTGGCCGGTCCGGCCGGCACCCTGCACCACCGGCCCTGGCCCCGACCCGCTGTCTGCTCAGTCTCGTTCCTCACCGCCGACCGCCCTGCCCTGATCCTCGGGAGCACGCAGCCGGGGACGGTGGCCGACCCTGACCGCCTGGCGACGGCCGGCGTCGAGCTCGTCCGCCGCCGCAGCGGGGGCGGCGCCGTGCTGTTGCACCCCGGGAGCGTCGTCTGGGCCGACGTCATGGTGCCCGCGGGCGACCGCCTGTGGTGCACAGACGTGGGTCGAGCGTTCCTCTGGCTGGGCCGGGTGTGGGCCGAGGCCCTGGCGGCGGTCGGCGTCGATGGCGCCGCCGTCCACACCGGGCCCCTCGTCCGCTCGGAGTGGTCGAATCTCGTGTGCTTCGCCGGGTTGGGGCCGGGGGAGATCACCCTCGACGGGCGCAAGGTCGTGGGCATGAGCCAGCGCCGGACCCGGGAGGGTGCCCTCTTCCAGTGCGCGGCCCTGCTCCGGTGGGACGTCGACAGGCTGGCCGGCCTGCTGGGACTCGACGCCTCAGCGGCGGCCGAGCTGGCAGGCGTGGCCACCGGCCTGGACGTGGCGGCGCCGGTGCTCGAGCAGGCCCTGGTCGACGCCCTGGCCGCTTCCTAGCCGGCGGAGCCCGGTGCCTGCCGCCGCTACCCGGTGTTGCGGAGGCCGTTGGCGATCCCGTTGATGGTCAGCAGCAGGGCCCGCAGGAGGTCGGGGTCGGCGCTGCCGCCGCTCTCCCGGAGCCGGGACAGGAGCGAAACTTGGAGGTAGCTGATGGGATCCAGGTAGGCGTTGCGGACGTCGAGGGTCTGTTGCAGCAGCGGGTGATTGTCCAGCAGGCGTCGCTCGCCGGTCAGCGAGAGGACCTCGGTGACGGTCCGCTGGTGCTCGTCGGCGATGACGTCGAAGAGGCCGTGCAGCGAGGGGTCGGAGAGGCGCTCGACGTAGCGCCGGGCGATGTCGAGGTCGGTCTTGAACAGGACCATCTCGACGTTGGACACGAATGTGCGGAAGAAGTGCCACTCCTCGTACATCCCTTTGAGCCGGTCGGACCAGCCCTCGGCCCGGGCCTGCTCGAGGCCCGATCCGACCCCGAACCAGCCGGGGACGATCTGGCGGGACTGCGTCCAGCCGAACACCCAGGGGATGGCGCGCAGCGAGTCCAGTTCCTCGATGCGGCTACCCGACCGGCGGATGGGCCGTGACCCGATGTTGAGGGCGGCGAGCTCCTCCACCGGCGTCGACGAGCGGAAGTAGTCCACCAGGCGGGGGTCCTCGACCAGCTTGCGGTAAGCGCCGTGGGCCGCTCGGGACACCACGTCCATCACCTCGTCCCAGCTCTCGATGACCTCGAGGGGCACGCGGGACTCCCGGTGCAGCAGGGAGGCCTGGAGGACGGCGGCGGTGGCGAACTCGAGGTTCCTGCGGGCCAGGGCGGGGAGGCCGTACTTGTCGGAGATGACCTCGCCCTGCTCGGTGATCTTGATCGCGCCGTCGAGGGTCCCGTAGGGCTGGGCCAGGATCGCCTCGCCCGTCGGGCCCCCGCCTCGGCCCACGGTGCCGCCGCGACCGTGGAACAGCCGCAGCAGGATGTCGTGGCGGCGGGCCGTGTCCCGGAGGGCCCGCTGGGCCCGGTGGATCTCCCAGAGCGATGTGGTGATCCCCGCGTCCTTGTTGGAGTCGGAGTATCCCAGCATCACTTCCTGCACGTCGCCCCGAAGGGCCACCAGCCTGCGGTAGCCGGGATCGGACAGGAGATCCTCGAGCACGGGGCCGGCCCGCCGCAGCTCGTCCACGGTCTCGAGGAGGGGGACGAAGCTGATGCGGGCCACGTCGGCGGTGAGGTCGACCAGGCCCACCTCCCGGGCCAGCACGACGGCCGCCAGCACGTCGTCCGCCCCCCGCGTCATCGACACGATGTAGCTCTCGATGACGTCCTCTCCGAAGAGGTCGAGCGCCTTGCCGATGGTCTCGAAGAGGCAGAGCATGGCCTTGGCGTCGCCTGCGAGCTGGGTGGCCGGAGACTTCAACGGCCGGGCCGACCGGAGCTCGGCCGCCAGCAGCTCGCGCCGCTCGTCCCGCGACAGCTCGCCGTACGGGACGCCGGTGACGTGGAGACGGTCGAAGAGGGCGGCCAGGGCCTGGTGGTGGCGGTCGGCGTGCTCCCGGACGTCCATGGTGGCCAGGGCCAGACCGAAGGTGGAGGCCACGCGGATGACGCGGTCGAGGCTGCCCTGAGCCACCAGGTCACCCTGATTGTCGGTGAGCGAGTTCCGCATCACCTCCAGGTCGTCGAGCAGCTCGCCGGTCGACGAGTACTCCAGGCCGGGCCGCGGCGGCGCCCCCTCGGCCAGGCGGTGACGGGTGTTCCGCAGGCGCTGGAGGATGTACGAGCACTTGAGGCGGTAGGGCTCCTCGGCGTTCAGCCGCCCGAAACGGGCGTGGACCTCGGGCAACACCGACCTGTCCGCCCTAAGGCTGCTCTTGAGCTCGGGCGAGATGGCGATGACGCGCGTGGAGCTGCTGAGCTTGCTGATCAGCCCCTCGACGGAGACGGTGAGGTCGCGCAGGGCCAGCGCCCGCTGCTTTCCGAGCACCTCCAGGGTGACGTCGGGGGTCACGGCCGGGTTGCCGTCCCGGTCCCCACCCACCCAGGTGCCGAACCGGACGGGCCGGGCGCGAGGCGGAAGCGAGACCCCCAGGCGCCCGAGGTGGGCGGCCAGGTCGTCGAGGAGGTCGGGAAGGACGCTGCCGAACAGCTCGTCGAGGTAGAAGACGACGGACTGGGCCTCCTCGGCCGGAGTGGGCCGCTCCCGGCGCAGCTCGTCCGTCTGCCAGATGAGGTCGACGACCTCGGCCACCTCCCGCTCGGCCCGCCTCCGGTCGTCCTCGGTGGCACGGGGGTTCGACCGCTGCTCCAGGAGCCCGGCGATCCGCCGCCGCTTGGTCAGGATCGACTGCCGCACCGCTTCCGTGGGATGGGCGGTCAGGACCAAGCGCAGCTCGAGGCGGCTGAGCACGGCCTCCAGCTCGCTCACCGGAAATCCGGCCCGGGCGATCTCGTCCACTGTCCGGCCGAGGGGACCTTCGTGCTCGGCCAGCTCCGCTCGCTCGTCGGCTCGGTGGACCTGCTCGGCGATGTTGGCCAGGTGGAAGTAAGCGGAGAAGGCCCTTACCAGCAGCGTGGCCGTCGGCAGGTCGACGCCCGACAGCTCCTCGTCGAGATCGGCGGCGGTGGAGGGCGAGGAAGAGTCGCGCGTGCCCTTGCTCAACGACCGCACCCGCTCGACCAGGTCGAGCAGGCCCTGGCCCTCGTGGCGAACGAGGGTCTCGCCCAGGAGCCCCCCGAGGAGCCGGATGTCGCGGCGCAAGGCGGCCCCGGCCAGCGACGACGGTTCGGCCGTCGCGTCATGGGGGCCGGCCAGGTCGGAGAAGCCCACAGGTCGGACGTCGGCCACGTGTCAAGCCTAAGGGGGAAACCTAGGCTGCCCTCCATGGGATCACTCGGAGTGGAATGGGTGCAGAGCTACAACGGGCGGGCGGCCGACGTCGGCAACACCCGGGCGGCGGCGGAGGGCTTCTACAACACCCTTCTCGGCGTGCGTTCCTTCGACTGGGGGGACGACCTCGCCTGGGACGAAGACTTCGAGCAGAAGGGCCAGGGCTCTCCCGGTGCCGGTACCGACACAAGCTGGGCCGACAAGGTCGACATTCTCTTCTTCGCCGGGCACGGCTCGGCTCAGGGCCCCTTCTTCGGCACCACCCGTGACAGCGGCGAGGCGACGCCGGGCGAGGTCCGATGGGGCGACCGGGAGCTCGAGTGGATCGCCTTCCACGCCTGCCAGGTCCTGAACCGCACGAACGTGTTCGACCGGTGGTGGGACGCCTTTGCCGGCCTGCACTACATGCTCGGCTTCGACACCAACGCCCGCGACGAGCCCAACCGCGGGAGGTACTTCGCCGAGAAGCTCAACGCTGGATGGCGGGTCCGGGACGCCTGGATCCACGCCTGCCAGGAGACGGAGGGGGCCGACCGGGAGTGGGCCTACCTGCGGGCCGACGCCGAGGGCACCAACACGTTCGACGACCACTGGCACGGGCGAGGCTTCGTGAGCCCCGATCCCGCCAACCCGAGTGTCCTCTTCTACCTCCGGGGGAGCTGCTGACATGGCCGACCTGTTCCAGTTCCCCGAGGTGGAGACCGACCGGCGCCAGGTGACGATGTTCTCCACGCCTCCGCCGTGGAAGCGAGACGCCCAGCAGGCCCGGGGGCTCGCACGCCGTCTCGGCATCAGCGGGGACGTCGAGGACCACGGGACCACCCTCGTCGTGCGGGACGGGGCGGGCGCCCTGGAGCTGTTCATGGCCAGCGACTCCATGCGCGTGACGCGCTGGCCCGCAGGCCGCTCGGAAGCCGACGGCGACATCGACCTTCCCGAACCGTCAGCGGCCATGGCCAAGGGCCGCGGTCTGCTCGAAGAGCTGGAGCTGGCCGCCGAAGGCCTCGACACTCCTTCCGTCGCTTACAGCGAGCTGGCCCGCAAGGACCGCCGCAGCGGTCGCGAGGTCTCCGGAAGCGTCGCCATCCACGTCAACTACGGCTTCCGGCTGGACGAGCTGCCGGTGGTGGGTCCCGGGGCCAAGGTGCAGATCACCCTCGGCCACGGGGGGTCCCTGCTCGGCGCCTACCGCTTCTGGCGCAAGGCCCGCGCCGGCCGCACCGTCGGCATCATCTCCGCCGAGGTGGCCATGGACCGGCTGTGCCGGGACCCGGCCTACGCCAAGCTCGACGCCAAGACGGCCCGGGTCCTGATCCATGACGTGCGCCTGGCGTACTACGGGCTCCCGCCCCGGGAGCTCCAGGAGTCGCTCATCCCCGTGTACGCCTTCGAC
>JAIVIH010000488.1 GCA_020200615.1 Actinomycetota bacterium
GGTGGTGGCCGCCGGACCGCTGGTCACCATGGCCACGCCCGGACGGCCGGTGACGTGGGCGTAGCCCTCGGCCATGTGCCCTGCGCCCTGCTCGTGGCGCACGAGGATGTGCCGGATGGGCGAGTCGATGATCGGGTCGTAGACGGGGAGGATGGCGCCGCCGGGCAGGCCGAACATGACCTCGACCCCCTCCATCTCCAGACTCTTGATGAGGGCTTGCCCCCCGTTCAGCTTCATTGCGAGATGCACTCCTGTCGGGAAAATGAAACGACCTCCCGGCTGGGAGGTCGTGAGGCGCACGCGCGACGTCGGCCGGCGTGCGCTAGGCGATGAGTACGAGGACGTGCGTACGGACCATGGGTCCGGCCAGTGTGGCACGTCGCCCGCGCCGAAGGCAACATCGGCCGTTGCCGTTTCGATACATGACGGCGATGCGGAGGTTACGGAACAGCACGACGATGACCCCGACAACCTCGGTCAAAGGAGACCCTCATGGCACCGGCGGACAACGACCTGACCCTGCAGACACCTCGACTCTCTTCGACGCCACCCCCTCGACAGCCGAGCCGCACCTTGGTGATCGCAGCCGGGGCGGTGGCCGTCGTGCTTCTCGCCGTCGGAGCCTTCGTCCTCCTTGGTGACGACGGCAGCCGGGTGCGGTCCGAGGCCCTGCGGGTCACGACTCCCAGCACGGCCGCCCCCGCGCCGAGCACCACGGCCGGGGCCGCAGGGCAGACCGGATCCCCAGGCACGACCTCCGGCGATCCGGGAGCGGGGGTCAAGCCCCCTGCGACGTCGCCCCCCGCACCCGCTCAGCGGCTGACCTCCGAGACCAGGCTCAGCCTCGATGGTCTGGGGCCGGTCGACATCGGCATGACCCTCGACGAAGCGTCGGCCGCGGCAGGGACGCCCATCCGCATCCGTCCTGACGACCCGTACGGGCCCGAGTGCACCTACGCCTACCCCCAAGGCGGTCCCGACGGCGTGGGCTTCATGGTCATCAACGGGCGGATCGCACGAGTCGACATCGGCACCCTGCGCCCCGAGATGCGGCCCAGCCCTGTGCGTACCGTTTCCGGGATCGGCATCGGGAGCACCGAGGACGAGGTGAAGCAGGCCTATCCCGGACGGATCCGGGTCGAGCCGGCCAAGTACGACCCTACGGGGCACGACCTCGTCTACGTGCCAGTGGACGCCAGCGTGAAGCACTTGAGCATGATCTTCCAGACCGACGGCCAGCGCGTGACCAGCTTCCGGGCCGGCCTGGCCGAGCCCGTGGCCTACACCGAGGGCTGTTCCTGAGCCTCCTCAGGGCTCGGTGATGGCACCCCGGTCGGCGCCGGTGACCAGGCGGGCGAACTTGGCCAGGACGCCCGACGTGTAGCGGGGGGGTGGGATCTTCCGGTCGCCCTGGCGCCGAACGGCGCCGTGGTAAAGGTCGCCGGGCTGGACAACCTTCGTTTCGAGGGCACGGCTCGCGTGTTCGAGGGCGAGGAGGCGGCCATGGAGGGCATCCTCGCCGGCCGCATAC
>JAIVIH010000024.1 GCA_020200615.1 Actinomycetota bacterium
GTCCCCGGGCCACGTTGACCAGGATCCCCGCCGCCAGCATGGTCACCACCAGCGAGGACCCACCGAAGGAGACGAAGGGCAGGGGGACGCCCGTCACCGGAAGGCGGCCGGTGACGGCGCCCATGTTGATCAGGGCCTGGCCCGCGACCCACGCGGTAACCCCGGCGGCCAGCAGGGAGCCGAAGCGGTCGCTGGCCCGGAGGGCCGTCTGCACGCCGAAGACGGTGAAGGCGACGAACAGGGCGATCACGACGATGGTGCCCAGCAGCCCCAGCTCCTCGCCGATGATGGCGAAGATAAAGTCGGTGTGGGCATTGGGCAGGAAGCCCCACTTGGCCCGGCTCGCCCCCAGCCCCACCCCCGTGATGCGACCGGAGCCCAGGGCGACCAGAGACTGGGCCACCTGGTATCCCGTGTTCCCGGCGTCGGCCCACGGGTCGAGGAACGAGAACAGCCGGGCCCGCCGGTAGCCCTCCAGCATCCCCACGACCAGGGCCAGGACGGTGGTCCCGGCCAGCAGCCCCGCCATTCGCCGCAGCGGCAGCCCGCCCACGTACACGACCGACAAGGAGATGAGGGCGAGAATCATGGTCGTGCCCATGTCCGGCTCGAGCAGGACGAGCACGCCCACCGTCCCGGTGGCGACGAGCAGGGGCCGGACGATGGCTCCCCTTTCGTGCACCCGGTCGGCCCGGCGGGCCAGCAGGTCGGCGGCGAAGAAGAGCAAGAAGAGCTTGGCGAACTCGGACGGTTGCACCGCCACCGGCCCCCACCCCAGCCAGCGGGTGGAACCTCCGGCCGACTGTCCCACGCCGGGCACCAGCACCAGGGCGAGCAGCAGGATGCACAGCACGAGGCCGGGACGGGCCACCCGCCGCCAGAAGTGGTAGTCGATCCGGGCCGCGGCCACGAGGACGACCCCGCCCAGGGTGAGCCACAGGATCTGGCGCTTGAAGAACATCCACGCCCCGCCGTAGGAGTGCAGGGCCTCCACCGACGAGGCCGACAGCACCATCATCAAGCCCAGCAGGCACAGCAGCCCGACCACCAGGCAGAGGAGGCCGGCCCTCGATCCGTGGGCCAGTGCCGGCCGCGACCGCTCGGCGACGTCAGGCACGGTCGGCCTCCCCCAGGGATTGCACCGCTCGGACGAAGTCGTCGCCCCGCTCGGCGTAGGAGCCGTACCAGTCGAAGGAGGCGCAGCCGGGCGACAGCAGCACGACGTCGCCGGGCTGGGCCAGGTCGGCCGCGGTCCGCACCGCGTCATCCATGGACGAGACCGTCGCCACCGGCCTGGAGCCGGCGAACACCTCGGCCACCTCGGGCCCGGCCTCCCCCATGGCCACGACGGCCCGCACGCGGTCGACGGCGCCGGCCATGGGCGTCAGGTCGAGCCCCTTGTTGCGGCCGCCGGCCAGGAGGACCACCGACTCGAATCCGGCCAGCGCGGCCAGGACGGCGTGCGGGTTGGTCGCCTTGGAGTCGTCGTACCAGCGGACTCCGGCCCGCTCGGCCACGAAGGCGACCCGGTGGCCCAAGCCGTCGAACTGGGCGAGGGCGGCCGCCACCCCCTTGGGCGTCGCGCCCATGGGCATGGCCGCGGCCGCCGCGGCCAGGGCGTTGGCCAGGTCGTGGGGCAGCGATCGGGGCAGGTCGGCCACGGGCACGGCCAGGCCTCCCGGCCCCCGGAGCTTCCCGCCGGCCACGTGATAGTCCGCCGGCTGGCGAAGGCCGAAGGTCACGACCCGGGCCGGGGCCCCGGCCGCTGAACGCATGACCACAGGATCGTCGGCGTTGGCCACGGCCACGTCGTCGCCCCTCTGGTGGGCCCACACCCGGGCCTTGGCCTCGGCGTAGGAATCGAGATCGCGGTGCCAGTCGAGGTGGTCCTGGGCGAAGTTCAGCCACACCGCCACCGCCGGGCGGAAGGTGTCGGTGAACCTGAGCTGGAACGAGGACACTTCGGCCACGATCACGTCGACGTCGCGCCGGACGGCGTCGGACAGCGGGAAACCGATGTTCCCGGCCGCCACCGCCTTCCTTCCCGAGCGGTTGAGCATGGCCGCCACCAGCTCGGTGACCGTCGTCTTGCCGTTCGTGCCGGTGATGGCCACGACCGGCCGCCGCGACCAGCGCACGGCCAGCTCCACCTCCCCCCGCACGGGGACCCCGGCCTCGGACGCCATGCGGAAGACGGGGTGGTTCTCGGGCACGCCGGGGCTGGGGACGACGACGTCGACCCCGGCCACCAGCGCCCGGAGGCGGCTCTCGTCCGGCCTCTCCACCAGCTCGAGCCCGAGGGCGAGGGACCGTTGACGGGCGCCCTCGGTGGGGATGTCGTCCACCACCAGGAGGCGGGCGCCGCGGTCGCGGAGGTGGCGCGCCACGGCCTCGCCGCTCAGGCCCATGCCCACGATGAGCGCCGTCTCAACCAACGGGCACCACCCGGCAGCCAGGGCCAGCGGCGAGGAAGTCGGTGTAGAAGAGCCCCAGGGCCAGGGCCGTGAACAGGAGCGACAGGATCCAGAAGCGGATGATGACGGTCGTCTCCGGCCACCCGATCAGCTCGAAGTGATGATGGATGGGCGCCATGCGGAAAACCCGGCGGCCGAACATCCGGAAGGCGAGGACCTGGATGGCCACCGACAGGGTGATCATCACGAACAGCCCGCCGGCGATGGGCAGGAGCAGGTGGGTGTTCATGGCGAGGGCCAGGCCGGCCAGGGCCGCGCCGATGGCCAGCGCGCCGGTATCGCCCATGAAGATCCGGGCCGGCGCCGCGTTCCACCACAGGAACCCGGTGCAGGCGCCCACCATGGCCGCCGCCACCAGGGCCAGGTCCAGGGCCGGGCCCACCTGGTAACAGGGCTCGTGACGGAACTGCCAGAAGCCCACGAACACGAAGGCGCCGAAGGCGTAGAGCGAGGCGCCGGCGGCCAGCCCGTCCAACCCGTCGGAGAGGTTCACGGCGTTGGTGGTGCCGATGATGATGACCACGGCCCACACGATGTAGAGGGGGTCGTTCAACTCGATCACGGTCCGGGTGAAGGACAGGTCGGTCCGCACCTTGAACCGGTAGACGGCCAGCAGGGCGAAGGCCAGGGCCACGAGGAACAGGCCCGCCGACTTGGCCGTCTTGCTCAGGCCCAGGCTGCGCTGGCGGGACACCTTGATCCAGTCGTCGACCAGGCCCACCAACCCTGCGCCCAGGGTCACCAGGATCACCAGGACCCCGGCGCCGGTTATGACAGCCCCTGTGTTGATGTGACTGGCCAGGTAGCCGCCCACCAGGGCGATCATCATGATGACGCCGCCCATGGTGGGGGTGCCGGCCTTGGTGATGTGACCCTGGGGGCCGTCCTCCCGGATCTGCTGGCCGATGCCCCGCGTCTGCAGAGACCGGATGAGAACCGGCGTCCCCAGGATCGAGATCAACAGGCCCACCCCCGCAGCCACCAGCAGGCCGACCACTACTCGTCCCCTGCCCCGGCCAGGAGGTCGGCGGCCAGGCGCTCGAGGCCGGCCGCCCGGCTGGCCTTAACCAGCACCGCGTCCCGGGGGCCGAGGGGGCCGAGGGCGACCAGGGCGGCGTCGGCGCCGGGGTGAGGGTCGACGCCGTAGTCGCCCGTGCCCACGGCCAGCACCTCGATGCCCGCGGCCCGGGCCACGCCGGCCAACCGCCGGTGCTCGGCCACGGACTGGGAGCCGAGCTCCAGCATGGGCCCCAGCACGGCCACCTTGCGGTCGGCCTCCACCGCGGCCAGGGCCGACAGGGCCGCCTCGGTCGACGCCGGGTTGGCGTTGTAGGCGTCGTTGATGACCAGCAGCCCGCCCGGGCTCCGGCCCACCTCCATCCTCCACGGTGACGACGGGGCCTCGGCCAGGGCGGAGACCACGTCGGCCAGGTCGACGTCGACGGAGAGGGCGGCGGCTGCGGCGGCGGCAGCGTTGGCCGCCTGGTGGGCCCCGCGCGCGGCCAGGTGGACCTCGGCCTTTCCCCACGGCGTCTCGAGCACGAACGACGGCCGCAGCTCGCCGTCCACCCTCACGTCGACGGCCCGCACGTCTCCCGTCTCCACGCCGAAGGTGAGCACGGGCGCGGGCGTCAACCGGGCCATGGCCGCCACCCGGGCGTCGCCGGCGTTGAGCACGGCCACGCCCGAGGCCGGCAGGGCCATCACCAGCTCGGCCTTGGCCGCGGCTACGCCGTCGACCGACCCCAGGAACTCGGTGTGGGAGAGGCTCACGTTGGTCACCACGCCCACCGTGGGCCGGGCCACGTCGCACAGCCAGCGGATGTGACCCTCGCCCCGGGCGCCCATCTCCACGGCTGCGGCCACCGTCCCGTCGGGGGCGTTGACCAGGGTCAGGGGGACGCCCAGCTCGTTGTTGTGGGACCGCTCGCTCACCGCGCAGGGACCGAGCGTCCGGAGCACGGCGCCCAGCAGGTCCTTGGTCGACGTCTTGCCCGACGAGCCGGTGATGGCCACCACCCGGTCGGGCAGGCGGTCGCGGGCCCACCGGCCGAGGGCGGCCAGGGCGGCCGCTGTGTCGCCCACCACGACGGCCGTCGTGTCCGGCAGGGCCGGCCGCGACGTGAGGTAGGCGGCGGCCCCCGCCTCCAGGGCGAACCCGACGAAGTCGTGCCCGTCCCGCTCGGCCACCACGGGGACGAACAGCTCCCCGCCGCTCACCCGCCGCGAGTCGATGGCGGCGCCATCGATCTGGATATCGGGCCCGGCCAGGGAGCCGCCCACGGCCGTTGCCACGTCCGACGCCAGGAGCCTCATGGCGACATCTCGCTCAGCAGCTCGCGGGCCACTGTCCGGTCGTCGAACGGCTCCTCGCGGCCGCCGCTGACCAGGGTCGTCTCGTGGCCCTTACCGGCGATGATCACCACGTCGCCAGCGCCAGCTTCGGCCAGGGCGAGGGCGATGGCCGTACGCCGGTCGGGCTCCACCGTCAGCACCTCGGGTCGCCTCACCCCCGAGCGCACCTCCTCGATGATGGCCAGGGGGTCCTCGCTGCGAGGGTTGTCCGACGTCAGGACGGCCACGTCGGCCAGCCTGGTGGCGACCTCCCCCATGGCCGGGCGCTTTCCCCGGTCCCTGTCACCGCCGCACCCGAACACGACCAGCACGCGCCGGCCCAGCGGGCGGGCCGCCTCCAGCACGTGCTCCAGTCCGGCGGGCGTGTGGGCGTAGTCCACGAAGACGGCGATGGGCCCGCCCCCGTCCACCCGCTCGAACCGGCCGGGGACGGACGCGAGAGCCGAGAGGCCGGCCGCCACCGCGTCGGGGGCGACGGCCAGCTCCCGGGCCACCGCCGCCGCGGCCAAGGCGTTGACCACGTTGAACTCGCCGGCCAGGCGGAGGCGGACGACGTGGCCCTCCCAGCGGAAGGTGGACCCGTCGCGGTTCAGCTCCAGGTCGGTGGCGTCGGCCATGGAGAAGGGACGGACGGGAAGGGCGGTCGCCTCGGACAGGCGGCGGCCCCACGGGTCGTCCACGTTGATCACGCCCACGCGGGCCCGATCGGGGTCGAACAGCGACGACTTGGCCGCGAAGTACTCGTCCATGCTGGCGTGGTAGTCCAGGTGGTCCTGGCTCAGGTTGGTGAAGGCCACCACCTCGAACCAGGTGGCGTCCACCCGGTGCTGCACCAGGGCGTGGGACGACACCTCCATGGCCACCGCCTGCACTCCCCGGCCGGCCATCTCCGCCAGCCGTCCCTGGAGCTCGGGCGCTTCCGGAGTCGTGCGGGCGCCGGTGAGGGTGCCGATGACGGCCGAGGGCCGCCCCGCGGCCTCGAGCACCGCCCCCAGCAGGTGGGTGGCGGTCGTCTTCCCGTTGGTGCCGGTGATGCCGGCCACGGCCAGGCGGCGGGACGGATGGTCGAAGAACGAGGCGGCGACCGGCGCCATGGCCGCCCGGGTGTCGGCCACCACGACCTGGGGGACGTCGAGGTCGAGAGGACGCTGGCCGAGCAGGGCGACGGCCCCCGCCTCCAGCGGCACCGGGCTCCGGATCCGGGAACCCGTCCGAGGCAAGGAACTCGCCGGGGCGGGCCCCATGTCGCTCAGGGCCTCGTCGCCGATGACAGGTTGAGCGTAGCCGCCGCCCCCGTCGACTCCGCCCCCCGGGGGGGCACCTGGAAGTGCCGGGCCGCGTAGCGGCTCAGCTCGGCGAAGAGCGGCCCCGACGCCAGCCCTCCGTAGTACGGCGTGGGCTCGTCGAGGACGACGATGGCCGACAGGCGGGGCGACTCCGCCGGGAAGAAGCCGGCGAAAGTGGCGACATAGGCCCCTTCCTTGTAACCCGCCCCCTCGACGACCTTGCGGGACGTCCCCGTCTTGCCCGCCACCGTGTACCCGTCGACGGCGGCGAGCTTGCCCGTGCCCGAGCGGACCACCTCCACCAGCATGTCCGTCACCTGCTGGGCCGTCTCGGGCGAGACCACCCGGTGCTGGTCCGGGTCCGGCCGGACCTTCTCGCGGCCCCGCCAGTCGATCTCGCTGCGCACGAGCCGGGGGGCGACGTAGACCCCCCCGTTGGCGATGGTGTTGTAGGCGGTGAGCATCTGGAGCGGGGTGACGGCCAGGCCGTAGCCGATGGACAGGGTGGCCAGGGTCGTGCCCGACCACTCGTCGACGTCGGGGACGATGCCCGACGCCTCACCCGGGAAGTCGATGCCGGAATCGCCGGCCAGTCCGTAGGCTCGCAGGTACTTGTCCAGCCCGTCCCGTCCCAGGTCCTGGCCGATGAGGATGGCCCCCGCGTTCGACGACTGGGCCATCACGTCGACCGGCGTCCACATCCGCGTGGGGTGGGGCTCGGAGTCCTGGAACTGGCTGTCGGCGATGGTGAGGCGGTCGGGGACGGCCATCACGTCGGAGGGCGTGATCGTCCCCTCCTCGAGGGCGGCCGAGAGGGTGACCAGCTTGTTGACCGACCCCGGCTCGTAGACGTCGATCACGGCCTTGTTGTAGGTCGCCGGCTGGGGAGCGCTACCGGCGCCGGAACCGCCGGCGCCGGCGACCATGTTGGCCATGGCCAGGATCTCGCCGTTGCGGGGGTCCATCACCACGGCGATCCCCGACCTGGCCCGGGACGACTGGATCTGGGCGCCGAGGGCCTGCTCGGTGAAGAACTGGAGGTCCCGGTCGAGGGTGAGCACCACGTGGCGGCCCCGGACCGGTGCCTTGCGGTCCCGCTCGCCGCCGGCGATCAGCCGCCCACTGGGATCGCGCTCCACCAGCACCTCGCCCGCCTTCCCGGCCAGGATGTCCTCGTACTGGAGCTCGAGGCCGGACAGGCCGTCGTCGTCCACCCCCACCTGGCCCACCACCGACGCCGCCAGGTCTCCGGCCGGGGCCATCCGGGTGGGCTCGTCGAGCAGGGAGACGCCCGGCAGCTCCAGGGCCTTCACCTTCTCGGCGATGGCGTCATCCACCCGGCGGGCCAGGTAGACGAAGTTGCCGGTGGCCGAGAGCTTGGCCCGGAGATCGTCCTGTTCCAGGTCGAGAAGGGGGCTGAGAGCGCGGGCGGCCGCCGCCGGGTCCCGCACCAGCTGGGGATCGGCCCAGACCGTGGACCGAGGCAGCGACACCGCCAGCTCCGAGCGGTTGCGGTCGAGGATCGAGCCCCGCGGCGCGGACAGGACGATGGAGTGGAGGCGCTGGTCCTGGCCGAGCACGGCATACCGGTCGGCGGAGATGCCCTGCACGTCGACCAGGCGGGCAGCCACGGCGGCGAAGCCCAGTCCCAGCACGACGAGGAGGGAGAGGAGCCGTCGCTCGAGGTTGGGCTGGGCCCGGCGCCGCCGCGGCGCGGCACGGGGCCGGGGACGAGAACCGCGGACCGCCCGGCGAGGGGGACGCGCCAGGCGGTCCGGATTGATGGTGGGCGCGGTCATGGCGCCGGCGCTCCGCTGGCCGGCGGGTCGTCCAGGGACGCGGGAGCCAGGGAGACGAGCGTGCTGGGCGTGACCATGCCCAAGCGCTCACGGGCGGCGGCCACCACCCGGCTGGGCGACTCCAGCTCGGCCACCTCCAGGCGAAGCCGTTGCTGCTGCTGCTCCTGCTCGGCCACCTCGGACGACAGGCGCTCGACCTCGCCCTGGCCCTGGGCCAGAAGGACGTGGACGCCGACTACGGCGAACAGGCCGAAGCACACGGCCACGCCCGCGAGGGCGGTGATCAGGCGCGACAGCCGCCGCGCCCGGACGCTGGGGGGCTCGGGCAGGATGCGGAGGTCGGGGCGAACCGGCGGGCGAGAAGCTGGTTGGCGCGGGACGGGCTGGCGC
>JAIVIH010000489.1 GCA_020200615.1 Actinomycetota bacterium
GCAGGGGCCTGAGCTCTACCTCGTCGTGGACGACTACGAGTTGGTGGCCACGGCACCCAACCCGCTGACCCCACTGCTGGAGTACCTCGCTCAGGGCCGGGACCTCGGCTTCCACCTGATCCTCGCCCGGCGGGTCGCGGGCGCCCAACGCGGCGTGCAGGAGCCAGTCCTCCAGCGGGTCCGGGAGCTGGGAAGTCCTGGCCTGATCCTCTCTGGTGACCGCAGCGAGGGACCGTTGATCGGCACGCACCGCGCCGCGCCGCTGCCTCCCGGTCGAGGGCTGCTCGTACGACGGAAGGAGAAGCCCGTCCTGGTTCAGGTGGCATGGACGTCGGAAGCGGCAGGATCCGACACTACGTAGACCGGGAAGGATCGGTTCCCGAATTACCTGGACGGGCTACGAATTAGAGAGGGGTCGCATCATCAGCAAATCCGTACCGCTGTACTCCCTCAACCAGTTCGGAATCCCACTCGCTAATCGTTCCCTCGGTGAGAGTCTCCCAGCGTCGCAACGAGCGTCGGAGGCGACTCCGGTTCTGGGCGGATGCGGGTGCAAAAGGTACCAAGCGGCTGATCAGGTTTCCTCCAGGCGCCTTGTCGTACAGGCGCACCACGTCGGTGAACAAATTCGGCCACAAGGTCAGTGTCGCAACGGAGGCCTGCCGCTCGAACAGGAGGTACCCACCCTGAGGGAAGACCGCCTGCCCACTGTTTGCTCCGTCGACCCAGTCAATCTCGATCGAGACGTCCGCCTCGAACCCAATAGCCCCGTCGAAGAGTTGCTGATTGGTTTGGAACCATGCGGGAAGGCTGCTGTCGTCGCCAACCCAGTTGGTCACTGCGCCGTCTTGTGCCTTCAGCTGAACACGGTCGACCGAGGCGAACGGGAAGGCCTCCGCGAAGGAGGCGAGCACGAGTCGCACGTCGTCTCCGCTCGAAAGCTCGTCGCCGCGCTCGGGAAGGCTCATTTCCCACTCGCCTGCTCTCCGGCGAAAAGACGCGGCCTCCACCAGCCCGACGAGGGGCGGAGGCAGATCCTGAGACGTTCGGCTCATGCTTGGACCCCAGGGATCCTACGGGCGCAGACGATCGTCATCATCAGCCCTTGGGTACCTTGATTTCGAGAATTCCGTCACTACAATAAACTTGGATCCGGCTGATGTGTCCGCCCGGCATCGGCTTGAGGCCAGGGATGGTGTTCGGACTGCTCAAGCGCTCGCTCACCATCGCTTTGGTCATGTTCGGCGTCTCCAGGTGAAGTTCGACATCGTGCCAATCCGCTTTGGCCGCCGAGGCGTATGCATCGTTCGCATATCCCTCGACCCTCGATGGCGACGAGGAGCGAATCGTCTTCAGTTGCAACGGCTGTCCCGTCGCTTTGTTGAAGCCGTCGACGGCAGCCTGGTTCTTTTCCTTGCTAAGGACAATGTCAGTGTCCTGCTCGGCAGCGATGCGGTCGGCAAAACGGATCTCATTGGGCCCGTGCCCTCCCGAGCCCGCCGGACGGAAAACGCGGCCCTTCGAGT
>JAIVIH010000237.1 GCA_020200615.1 Actinomycetota bacterium
GCTCGTACTCCATGTAGGTGAGGTCGAGGTGACGACCGCCGATGGCCGCCTGGTAGGTCTCCAGATTGAGCACCAACGGCCCGTATTCGATCAGCTCCGGGCGGGTGCCCGTTCCCGTGCGCCAGAACAGGTGCTTGAGCCGGGCCTCCAGCTCGCGGGGCCGGAAAGGGAAGACGACGAAGTCGTCGAACAGGTCCTCCCGGAACTCCAGGTCGTCCAACTGGGCGTCACCCACGACGAGCAGCAACGGCTCGAGGGGCAGGTCACGCTTGCGCAGAGAGCGGCAGAGGGAGAAGGCCCCTTCGGCCTCCTGTTCGGCGCAGATGACGGCGCCCGACCACCCGTCCTCGGGCTGCAGGTCGTCGATTTCGGTGATCCGGGCCGTGGCCCGCCACGGATAGCCGGCGTCATCGAGAGCGTGCGTCAGCGGCGCGGGCGCCGGATCGGGATAGAGGAGTAGGGGCTCCATCAGAGTTCCATCAGAGGATAGGGAGATAGCGCTCGAGCTCGAAGGGCGTGATCTGGGTCTTGTAGGCGTCCCACTCCACCCGCTTGTTGCGGATGAACCACTCGAAGACGTGCTCGCCCAGCGTCTCGGCCAGGAGTTCCGAGCCCTCCATGCAGCTGATCGCCTCCTCGAGAGACCCCGGGAGGGCCTCGACGCCCTCGGCCATCCGCTCCGCGGGTGTCATCTCGTAGAGGTTGGCCGTCAGCTCGGGCGGGAGGGGGTAGCCCTTCTCGATGCCGCGGAGGCCGGCGGCCAGCATCACGGCGAAGGCGAGGTAGGGGTTGCACGCGGGATCAGGGGAGCGGAACTCGATGCGGGTCGAGGACTCCTTGCCCTGCTTGGCGCCCGGCACCCGCACCAGGGCGGAGCGGTTGTTCCGGGCCCAGGCCACGTAGACGGGCGCCTCGAACCCGACCACTAGTCGCTTGTAGGAGTTGACCCACTGGTTCGTCACCGCGGTTATCTCCCGGGCGTGGGTCAGGAGGCCGGCGATGAAGCCCTTGGCCACGGGGGAGAGGTGGAACCCGTCGTCGGGGTCGTGGAACGAGTTGGTGTCGCCCTCGAACAGGGAGATGTGGGTGTGCATGCCCGACCCCTGCACTCCGGCGAGGGGCTTGGGCATGAACGTGGCGTGCACGCCCCGCTCCAGGGCGATCTCCTTTACGACCAGCTTGAAGGTGAGGATGTTGTCGGCCATGGTCAGCGCGTCGGTGTAGCGGAGGTCGATCTCGTGCTGGCTGGGGCTGTCCTCGTGGTGGCTGTACCGGACCGGGATCCCCATCGATTCGAGAGCCAGGATGGTGCGCTTGCGCAGGTCGGTCGCGACATCGGCCGTGGTCAGGTCGAAGTAGGAGCCCGAGTCGAGGGGGACGGGGGGGGACGTGCCGTTGATGGGGCTGGCGAAGTAGAAGAACTCCATGTCGGGGCCGACGTAGAACGAGAAGCCCTTCTCGCGGCTCTTGTCCATGTTCCGACGCAGGACGTGGCGCGGATCTCCCTCGAAGGGCGTCCCGTCGAG
>JAIVIH010000238.1 GCA_020200615.1 Actinomycetota bacterium
GACCGTGTAATCGGGATGCTCGTAGTCCGGGCCGATCTCCCGGACGCCGAACCACAACTCGCGGTTCGGCATGGCAACCAACCCTTCGATTTTGAAGTACGGCGGCCCCGACGGGTACTTCTCGGACTTCAGCGCATCGATGAAGTGCGGGCGCAGCGACACTGAGCTGACCACGTCTCCGTTCGAGGTCGGGTTGGCGATTGCTGCTTGATCCACATGCCCTATCGGCCAGTACAACAGCCTGTTGTACAGGTCGGGCTCGGCAGACGTGCCGTCGGGCGGCCAATCGAAGTCGCTAATCGCGAACACCAGGTCGCCTTCGGCGCTCTTCGTCAGCCCCTCGATCTTCCGAGTGCTTCGGATCGTCGAGGTGGACTCGTGTCGAATGTCGGCGCTGGATACGACGTCCGGCCACGGCTGCTCGAGCGGCATCCAGAGAGTCGGGCTCGGCAGCTCGTCCGGGGTTTCTTTGTCGCTGATGAACAGCGCCCGGCCGCTCACGATCTCGACGGCCGACGGCTCACACGACAGGGAGCGTCCGTCGGCGTCGACTGTCGATGCTCCGAAGCAGTCCACCACGTCGATCTGCGCGATGCGGCCGACGAGTTCGGACGGTGCCTCGGAACACGAGAGCAGCGCCGCCAACGCCACGACGACCGCGGCCTGTCTCACCGCCGAATGATTCCTAGCCGTCGCGCCGGGCGGCCGGTACATCTGGTCACACAGCAACGGCCCCGAACGCCGGCTTGGTCGGATCACCGCCCAGCTTCTTCACGATCTCGTTGATCCGCTCCATTTGGGCCCTAGCCGCCTCTGCTTCCTCGGCTGGCACGTCGACCGAGTGACCGGCGTCGGCGCTCTGCTTGAAGTTCCAGAGAAGCATCAGCAGTACAAAGCGCTCACGATCGTCGAACACGAATCGATCCTAGGCGCTCGTCCTCTCCGGCGAAGGCGGCGACCGGCCGATGGCCCTGCACTACGGCGCTGGCGCGGCAGCGGCGAACCAGGCGACCGTCTTGTGCAGGCCTTCCTCGAATCCCGTGCGGGGCTCGTAGCCCAGGTCGGCTCGGGCGGCCGAGATGTCGGCTCCCGAGTGCTTGACGTCACCGGAGCGGGGATCGGTGTGCACTCTGGTGGGAGCCACGTCCATGATGCGGCCCAGGATCTCCAGGAGGTCGAGCAGCGAGTACGGCCGGCCTCCGGCGACGTTGTAGACCTTGCCCGCGCAGGACGACGCGGGCGCTTCAGCGGCCCTCAGGTTCACGGTGACCACGTCGTCGATATAGGAGAAGTCGCGGCTCTGGAGACCGTCGCCATGCACGACCGCAGGCTCGCCCCGGCGCAGGGCCTCGATGAACAGCGGGATGACGGCGGCGTAGGCGGAGTCCGGTCGCTGGCGGGGGCCGTAGACGTTGAAGTAGCGCAGAGCGACCGTCTCCAGGCCGTACAGCTCGGTGAACACCCGGCAGTAGTGCTCGGCCGCCAGCTTGGTCACGGCGTAGGGC
>JAIVIH010000239.1 GCA_020200615.1 Actinomycetota bacterium
GACGAACCTCTTCGGCGACGTCAACCGCGGAACTCGGATGGTTCTCACGGGCACGGTACTGACGACCTCGTGCCAGCCGGTCAACAGGGCCCTCGTCGACTTCTGGCAGGCCGACGGGGACGGCGAGTACGACAACCAGACCTTCCGGCTCAGAGGCCACCAGTTCACCGACGCCCAGGGTCGCTACCGGGTGGAGACGGTCGTGCCCGGGATCTATCCGGGGCGCACCCGCCACATCCACGTGAAGGCGCAGGCCCCAAACGGGCCCGTGCTCACGACGCAGCTCTACTTCCCCAACGAGGCCAGGAACGCCAGCGACGGCATCTACCGGCCGGAGTGCGAGATGGCGGTGAAGGACGCGGCGGGCGGCAGCAAGGACGCCACCTTCAACTTCGTCGTGAACGCCTGAGGATTCCGCCTGGGGAAGTGCATGGGCCGCGCAGGCCCTGGGTATGGCTGCGGCGTGCCTAACGACCGACCCGCCATCCTCGTCGACGTCGACGGAACCCTCGTCGACACCAACTACTTCCACGCCGTCGCCTGGTGGTACGCCTTCCAGGAGATCGGCGAGGACGTGCCCATGAGCAAGATCCACCCGCTCATCGGAATGGGCTCCGACCAGCTCGTCGAACGTCTCATCGGGCGGGAGAGCGAGGAGGCCAGTGACGGCCACTCGCGCCACTACGAGTCGTACAAGAAGGACATCAAGGCCTTCCCCAAGGCCGCCGAGCTCTTGAAGGAGCTCGACCGGCGGGGAGGTCGGGTGGTGCTGGCCACGTCGTCCGACGAGAAGGACCTCGAGGTACTGAGGGGCGCCATCGGGGCCGACGATGCCATCGACGAGGCCGTGACCAAGGGCGACGTCGAGCACAGCAAGCCCGCGCCCGACATCTTCGAAGCCGGATTGAAGAAGCTCGAGCTCGACCCGGACCGCACCATGGTCATCGGCGACACGCGCTGGGACGTCGAGGCTGCGAGCAAGCTCGGCCTCAAGGTCGTTTGCGTGCTCACCGGGGGCTCGACCAAGGAACAGCTGGAGGAGGCCGGAGCCGTGGGCGTCTACGAGGACGTGGCCGAGGTGCTGGCCAAGCTGGACGACAGCCCCCTGGCCAAGCTGCTCGAGGGCTGAGAACGCACAAGGACCCGCCCAGGGGGCGGGTCCTTGAAACTGCGAGCGGTGAGCGTCAGTCGGGCTGGGGGCCGTCCTCGTCGCCGGTGCTCTGGTAGCGCGTGCCGTGGGCATCGTCGGATGCGTAGGAGTACAGCTGGTAGTTGATCCGGCGGTCTGTTGGTCTCGGTGCGCTCGAGGCGGAAACCAGGCTAGACCTTGGGCCGGTGAACGATGAACGACAACGCCGTGGTCTGCTTGGTGTAGCGGGAGTTGTAGGCGTTCACCGTGATGTAGTGGTTGGGAAAGCCTCCCGTGCCTTCTTCACCTCGCTGAAAGCGCCGGACGCGTGGTTCATGTCGAACATCGGCAGACCGAACATCTCCCAGTAGACGT
>JAIVIH010000286.1 GCA_020200615.1 Actinomycetota bacterium
CGCTGTTCCCGTTCCTGAGCTACGTCCGGTTCCCCCGCTTCTACACGCTGGCCATCATGGGCCTTTCCCTCAGTGCCGCCTTTCCGATCGTCGTCCTGGAGCGCAGGCTTCGGCACCGTGAACCACGGCTGACTCCGCTTCTGTCGGCCGCAGTCGCCCTCGCCATCGCCGGGGTGTTCCTCGTCGACATCCACCCGTACCGCAGCTTCTACCGCTCTGGCCCTCCGGAATCGGCGGAGGCGTACGCCCGCTTTCGCGAGGACATCGCCGATCGACCGGGAGGATCCCGGGTCGGCATAACCCAGTTCGGCGCGGCGCCCGTCGTGGACGCCTTGACCCGCGACGGAGTTGAGGTCTCCATGGGCTGGCCCCATCCGGTCGCGTCAAAGGACGTTTGGAAGCTAACCGCTGAAGTGGTCCTGACGCCCGTCGATTACCGCAACCGCGCCCTGGCCCTTTCGGCCACCTCGTACCTGGCCACCGAGAAGCTGTCCGAGGGTAAGGACCGGCAGCTCTTCGTCACCGACGTGGAGGCCGAGCGCATTCCCGAGGTCCTCGACCGGGTGCGGGCCTACGAGCAGGTCGTAGTGACCCAGGACGAGCCCCTGGGCGTCGAACTGGCCATCGCCCTGAGCCAGCGGGGCATCGGCGTGGTCTCGGGAAGCTCGTCCACGGCCAGGACCATGGGCGAGGGACGCACGGTCCTCGACCAGGGCCTGCGCTGTGAGGGACCCAACATTCCTGCGGCCGCAGCCGGCCTTCCCATGGCCGCGGAGGCGGCGATGGGATGTGCCCTCCACGATCGGGTGCGCCTCGACGAAACCGGGGAGCTGGACGTCATCGACATCAGCCCCGAAGGCACCGGGGCGATCTTCGATGCACCCCTGAAGGATCTACGAGGCATCGCCATCTGGGTGGGCGGAGGCGCCGCCAGCGCCGAGCTCACCCTCTACGAGCTGGCTCCCGACGGGCGCTCACGCGGTCAAGAGGTGCGGAGGTCCATCTCGAGCGGCACCGACGCCAACGGCCTGGAGACGTTCAACTTCGATCCCGTCGCCGACTCCGGCGGCAAGCGCTACCTCTTCCTCGTTCGCTGCGACCGCTGCTCCTCGGCTGAAGAGCAGCCGAAGATGTTCATCGCCCGCGGCCGGGAACGCCCGGCGGATGTTGTCGACCGGGGTCGGATCCTTCCCGACACGACGGCGGCGTTCAGCCCCATGTACGAACGCGTGCCCGAGGCCGACCCACCGTCGACGACCGTGCGCGCCGTGCAGACCATCCCCGGGCGCTGGCGGATCGAGACCTCTGGAAGCCGGCCGGCGCTGATCGTGGTCGCCGACGCCAAGTTCCCGGGCTGGGTGGCACGGGTCGACGACGAGCGGGTGGAGGTCGTGAAGGCGGACGGCGCCTTCCTCGGCGTCCCCGTGGGACCGGGCGAGCACACCATCGACCTTGAGTTCCACAAGCCGCCGTCGGCCTTCGTGGGCCGGGCCATCACCGGCCTCACCATCCTGTTCGGCGCCTTCCTCCTCCTGCCCGCGCGCCAGAACGCACAGCTCAAGCGCGGCCTCGCCCGATCGCGAGCACGCGTTCGGAGGACGGCTGATGCTGACTGAGGAGCGAAGGCCGGCGCCACCTCCGGCCGTTCCGGTCGAGGAGCCGCTGGGGCCCGTCACGCCTACTTCCCGGCGCCTGGATTCGGCTCTGCAGTGGGTCCTCAGTCCTGCCCACCGCCGCCGGGAGGTCCTGGCCGGCGCCTTCCTCGCTCTCGCCGTCCTCGCCTTCTCCGGCGTATGGGCCTATGGCCGGCCCGCGTTCGACGGGCCCGGTGAGACCCTCTACCTCCGCTTGGTGCTGGATCACTTCCTCAGCACGGGGAGGGTGCCGTACTGGGAGCCGTCCATGTGGGCCGGCGGGCCCGTCTGGGCGCTGGCCCCCTCCCTCCCAGTACTGATCCTGCTGCCGGTGGCGGCGGCCATAGGGCCGGAGGCGACTCTGAAGTTCGTGGTGCTGGCCTCCCAGATCGTCGGCGCTTGGGGAGTGACCGTCCTGATCCGGAGCCTGTGGAACCACTGGAGCGCGGCCATCGTCGGGGGGCTGGTCTTCGGGCTGCATCCGCTGTTCATCAGCCAGGCCTTGTTCGGAGTCGAGCGATCGGCGGTGGTGATCGCGGTGACCCCCTGGCTGGCGTGGGCCCTTTTGAAGGCGCTCCCCGGCCGAGGCAGCACCCGGCACATCGTGATCGCCGGACTTCTCGGCGGGTTCGCGGTCCTGGAGCAGGCCGAGCAGGCGTACTCCCTCGCCCTCATGGCCACCTTTCTCGTGGTCATCGACGTGGCGCGGGCCCGAACACGGGGCCGGGCGGCTGTCCTGGCCGTCCTCCGCCGTGCCGGCGGCGTCGTGGCCATCGGCTTCGGCGTGATCGCCCACTGGCTCCTCCCGTTCCTGGCCCTGTCCAAGGAGTTCCTCCTCTCCCCGCCGGCTCTCGTCCGCGACACCCTGACCGAGGGAATCACCGCCGTCCTGGCCCGCAACCAGGGCGCCTTCGTAACCCGGGCGCCGGGCCTGGAGGGCCCGCAGACCTATCCCATCGACTTCCTGGAAGCGGGTTGCTTCTACCTGGGATGGTCGTGCCTGGCGGTGACCGTCGTGACCGTCGTCGCCTGCGCCCGCCGGGAACGCGACGGCCAAGGGCACCTGACCGCCATCCTTCTCGCCTCAGCCCTGGGTGTGTGGCTGTCGACGGGCGCGATCCCGCTGGCGGCCAGCGACCTGGCGACGGGTGGGCGCCTCATTCCCTTCGTCGCCATCGGAGCGGTTTCGGGTCTCCTCGTCGGCAACTTCGTGAGGCGGCTGCCGCTAGGCAAATGGGCCCGAACCGGCTTGGTCGTGGGAGCGGTGCTGCTCGTATCCCTCCCCTACCTGACGCCCTTCCTGGCCCTGCAGAGACTGGTCCCGTTCCTGGGGTCGGTCCGGTTCCCCCGCTTCTTCGGCCTGGCCCCGTTGGGACTGGCCCTCGGCACCGCCTACTCGGTCTTCCTCGTGGACAAGTGGGCCTCCGGGCGGCAGCGGAGCATCGCCCCTTTGTTCACCGCCGCCGTTGCCCTGGCCGTGGCCGGCGTGTTTCTCGCCGACATCCATCCCTACCGGAGCTACTACCGGGTCGGCCCTCCTCCCTCGGCTCCCGCCTACGCCCAGGCGGCCCGGTCCCTGGCTGAGGTGAGCGGGGACTTCCGGGTGGCGACGGCGGCCTACAGGGACTCGGCGGCCGTGGCCGCCCTGGCCCAGAGTGGCCACGATCTGTCGGTCGGATGGCCCCACCCGGCCGTCAGCAAGGACATGTTCCGCATGAGCGGCGAGGCCGTCTTCGCCCCGCCCGGTTATCGGGATGCCGCCTTGGGGCTGTCGGGAACCGCCTACCTGGCGACGGAGCGGGGCAAGGACGGGTTCGGGAACTCGCGCGAGGTCGACAGTGTGTTCCTGCAGCGGAATCCTCGATCTCTGCCCCTCGTACGGGTCTATGAGGAAGCCCTCGTCGCCGCGCCGGACAGCGTCGGCCCGGAACTGGCCGTCGCCCTCTCGCAGCGCCACATAGGGGTCCTGACCGGGGACGAGGACCTCGTCCGGCTGGTTCGGGCGAACAGCCTGCTCGGGCCGGCCACCGCCCGGGCACCCGCATCTTGTCATCAGAGGGACATCATCGCCATGGGCGGCGGCTACTCCGGTGCAGTGGCTACCGCATGCTCCATCGACCGCTGGGTCGGGAGCATCACCCAGATAAAGCTGGTGGCCGCCGGACGGGGGTCAGGCGGTCGTTTCGAATCGCCGCTGCCAGGGCTGCGGGGTGTCAGTATTTGGATCGACCGGCCACCCGGTCTCGTCGAGCTGACCCTGTGGGAACTTGCGCCCGACGGACAGTCGCTCGGGCGGGAGGTCGCCCGCGCCTACTCGTCGAGCATCGACGAGAACGAGCTGCCCTTCTTCTCCTTCCCCCCGGTTGCCGAATCCGCGGGTCGTACGTACGTGTTCACCCTGGCGTGCCCCCGGTGCCTGCCGGGCAGCGAGCCCCGGCTCTTGGGCGTAGAGGCGGCCAGCGGGACGGCCAACATGGTCGACAGCGGAGGGCGGCTCGACCGCACCCGGTCGGCCGCCTTCACCGTCGCCTACGACGGCCTACCCGTCCGCGAGAAGCCACGGGCAAAAGCGTCGGGGGAGCGCGTCGGGCCCGGACGCTGGCAGGTGAACAGCTCGGGGTCGACGGCGAGCCTGGTAGTGGTGTCCGATGCCTGGTTCCCGGGCTGGACGGCCCGGGTCGACGGCCGGAAGACGAAGGTGCACAAGGCCGACGGCGCCTTCCTGGGGGTGCTGGTACCGCCCGGCGACCACGTGATCGAGCTGGAGTTCACCCGGCCGGCGGTGGCCATCCCGGGACGGGTAGTGACCGGCCTCACCCTCCTCACCTGCCTGTGGCTGTTGGTGCGGGGCGGTGGAGGCCGGCCCTCAGGCGTCCCGCTGAGACGGCGACGTGAGCCAGATGTCGTAGTGGGCGAGCCAGGGGAGCAGAACGGCCAGGCGGTCGTCCAGACGCGAGAACCGGTCAATCGTCGCCGGGCTCTCCGTCGAAAGAAGGCGCCGGAAGACGTCGGCCCGGATGGCTAGGGCGTACTCGTAGGGAAGGGCGCTGAACCGCTCCTCGTGATCGATGCGGAGGCCGGCGGCGGAGATGGCCCGGAGGTTCCGGCGGCGGCCCTTGAAGAAGTAGCGCTCCCGCTCGTAGGCGAAGATCAGCGTGGCCAGGAAGAACGGGACGCACGCCAGCCGAGCCTCGACGATGACCACCCGTCCGTCGGGGCCCACGGCCCGGGCCGCGGCAGCCAGGAACTCGGCCGGGTCGTCGATGTGGTGGAGGAGGTTCTTGGCCACGACCAGGTCCTGGCTCCCGGCGGGCAGTTCCGCCGTCACCGCCGTGGCATCGCCGACGAGGAAGATCCCCTCCACCGCGCCCTCGGCCACTTCCAGGGCAGCCTCGCTGAGATCCGAGCCGGTGTAGGCCAGCGGGAGGCCGCGCTCGGCTGCCACCCGGGTCAGGGCCGAGCCGATGAGCCCCTCGCCGCAGCCCGCCTCGTACACGCGCAGCGGCTCTTCCGAGCGCCGCCGACCGGCGCCCAGCTCCAGCACCCGGCGGGCGAGGCGGTCGTTCCAGGACCGGAACAGCGGGTGAGCGAGCTGCTCGCGCACGGCCGCCGCGTGCCTCGGGTAGTGCTCGTCGTAGAAGGAGCGCTGGTAGTCGAGGTGACCGGAGCCGATCCCCCTCACCTCGCGGTGGTGCTCGGCGCCGGCCTGGGCTCACCGTCGTGGACGTTCTCGGGGGTGACGGTCCACACGACGTAGGCGGCGGTCCACGGAATCCTGGAGGTCAGCCAGTCGTCGAACCGGCCGATCCGCCCGATCGTCCGCTCGTTGGTGGTCGAGAGGAGACGCCGGAACACCGACGGCCGGATGTAAAGCATCAGCTCCCAGGGCAGCCAGCTGAACCGCTGACCGTTCTCCACGGCCAGGCCCGCCTCCCGGAAGGCCGACAGGTTGCGCTTCTGACCCCGGAAGTAGTGACGCTCCCGGCGGAAAGCGAGCACGTTGAAGACCCAGATGTGCGGGCAGCCCAGCAGCGGCTCGATCACCACCACCTTCCCCCCAGGGCCCACGGCTCGAGCCGCCTCGGTCAGGAAGGCAGTGGGGTCGTCGAGGTGGTGCAGGAGGTTCTTGGCGATGACGACGTCCTGGCTCCCGGCGAGAAGCTGGGCCGTGGTCTCGGTGGCGTCGCCCAGCATCAGGGCGGTGGTCACCCCCGACTGGCGGGCCAGGTCGAGGGCCCCGTTGCTCAGGTCGGCGCCGATGTACTCGACGCTCACCCCCCGCTGGGC
>JAIVIH010000025.1:0-5920 GCA_020200615.1 Actinomycetota bacterium
GGCGAATGCTCAGCCTTCTCCCTCGCTTCTCAGGATCAACGCCACTCCGAGCGCCATCGGTGGGACCGTAGGCGCCGCCGGGCGGCGCGAGGGGGTGGAAGGAGCTCAGGCGGCGCGAGGGGCCGCTTGGCGGAGGGCCGCACGAGCTAATGCGACGCCGCGACGGCCGACGTCGCGGGTAGGCTCGTCGAGCCGCCACTGGCGGTCGTCGTCGTCCAGCAGCACCAGTTGATGCACCAGTTCGTCGTTCATGTCATCAGGATGGCAGGAGGGTGTGACAACTCGTTCATGCCCCTGACACCACAGCGTGGAAACGTCCTTAGTAGGGTAGAAGGCAAGCGACATCCGGACTCAAGGACTGTTCCGGAATGTCGATGAGAAGGGAAGCAGGGCCACCCGCCCGACGTTGGAGTAGAGGATGAACGAGACACTCGAGAACGAAGCCATCAGCCAGGCTCTGGAGATCATCGATCGCAGCCTGGGAACGCTCCACCAGCGCGAGCTGGTGTCGACGGCTGAGGTCTCCGACCTCCTGCTCGACATGCGTTCGGTCTTGGCCGCCGATCTCGAGCTCGAGCTGGATCTCGAGCGGACGCCCGCAGCCGCCAACTAGGGCTCAGGGTTGAGCGGCGCCGGCCGCTCGGCGTCACCCGTACTCAAGGGGCATCATCCTCCGTCCCAGCAGCCCCAGACCCACACCAAGGCCCACACCGGCGAGCACGTCCGACGCGTGGTGGATCTTCACGTAGGCCCTGCTCGTGGCCACGATCACGGCCAGCCCGTAGTACAGCGGCGCCAGGGGGTCGTCTTCGGCCAGGAGGATGGCGAGGCAGAACGCCGACGTGGCGTGTCCGCTGGGAAAGCTACTGGTCAGAGGCCGGCGAATCCGGTAGGCTCGAGGCGCGTCCCAAGGAGGCCGCTTCCGGCGGAAGAGGGACTTGATCAGCCCGTTGACCAGGGTGGTCTCGATCAGGGCGCCGATACCCAGGCGGACCGCGGCCCGCTCGTCTTGCTCCGAGCGCAGGCCTCGGGCCGCGCCCAGGATCAGCCACAGCAGGCTGAAGTCTCCGAGCTCGGACGCGCTGTAGAAGACCCGGTCGGCGACGGGATGCCCTCGCAGCTGGTCCAGGGCGGCGTCGAGGCGCTCGTCGAGGAGCGAGACGCAGGCCCGCGGAACAGCGAGAAGGGACGGCACTACGTGTGACCGTACTGGGGCAGCCGGGGGGAGAGGATCAGGCCGAGTGGGCCGGGAGCAGCTCCCGGGCCAGGGCCGGGTCGCCGCCGAAGGCCGGGCAGTAGGCCTGGTAGGCGCACCAGTTGCACAGGGGAGACGTGCGGGGACGGAAGTCCTCACGCTCGCAGGCCCTTTCCACGGCTCGCCAGATGGCGGTTGTCCGCTGCTGCAAGCCCCTGATGGACTGCTCCGACGGATAGGCGACGATGGCCACGGGCTGGCTGAGGTACAGGAGCTGGATCCGGCTCGGGCGTTCCCCGAACACCTGCTCGCACAGGTAGGCGTAGAAGTGGACACCGCCCAGGCGGCTCTGCTCCCCGATGATGGAGGGGGGTTTCCCGGACTTGTAGTCGGTGACGATGAGACCACCGTCGGGATCCCGCTCCAGCCGGTCGATGATTCCCCGCAGCGTGAGCGTCCCCACCTGGACCTCGAGCTTCAGCTCCAGGCCGATCGGCGTGATCTGCGCCGGGTCCTCCAGCTCGAAGTAACGACGGACGAGGACCTCGGCCTCGGCCACGAAGCGGGCTTCTGTCTCCGCGTCCAGCTCCAGCCCGGTGAACTCGGGGTCGGCGTCCAGCTCGGCCCGGGCCCGAGCCAGGCACTCCACGCCCATGGTCTCGGTGCGCCGGGAAGGAGGCTCCTCGAGCAGGAGCTGCAGGGCCCGATGCACCAACGTGCCTTTGACCGCGGGAGCCGAGGGAGGCTCCGGCAGGCGGTCGATGACCGAGAAGCGGAAGGCCAGGGCGCAATCCTTGAACGCCGCCACCTTGGAGGGCGTGAGCGAGGTGGGGAGCGGCAGGGCCATCCCCGAACGGTATCGACCCCGTGCGACAGAAACGAGGATCCTCAGACGCCCTGAGGGCGGGTGCCGAGGCCGCCGCCTGCGACCAGGTCGCGCAGGACGGCTGTCGCCACCCGTGGCGGGTCCTCGAGGGGGCCGAAGTGGCCGAGCCCGGCCAGGACCTCGGATCGTCCCCGGGGCAGTTCGGCCGCGAGCCGCTCCGCCAGGTCCGGGCCGATGGCGTCGGTGGTGTCGCCACAGGCGACCACCACGGGGACGTCGACGTCAGCGAGGAGGGCGAACCGATCACTGGCGACGGCCTTTCGGTAGATCGCCGCCTCCGTATCGCGCCGGCAGCGGAGCACCACCGATCCGTCGGGATCCTCGGCGAAGCCGTGGGTCACATAGGCGGTCAGGCTCCCCGGGCTGAGGGTCGAGAACGGAGGCTTGGACGCGAAGTTGGTCAGCGCCTCCGAAGGAGAGGAGAAGCGTTCCCGCCGGTGGGCTGCGCCTTCTGCGAGCTTCTCGGCCCGTGACCTCGCCTTTTCCGGGTCCGGCCAGACGATGGGCTCGTAGCACCAGAGCCCGGCGAAGGTGCTCGGATGCCGAGCCTCCGCCAGCAGCAAGGCCGCTCCCCCCGACGAGTGACCGAAGGCCATGGGCCGGTCCAGGCCCAGGCCTCGGACGGCCGACAGCACGTCGTCGGCAAAGCCCGACCAGTCGTAGTCGAGCGCCGGGGGTGAGTGCGTCACGCCGTGGCCCCGCAGGTCGAGGGCCCAGCAGCGAAAGGCGCGACCGAGACCTGCGGCCAGAGGGGAGAGGACCTGGGCACAGAACCCGGTGGGATGCACCAGCAAGAGGGGCGGCCCGTCGCCCCCCAGATCGTGCACGGCGACCTCGACCCCGTCGCTCGAGGGGAGGCGGTGCATCGGCGGGTCACGCTAGCGTGCGCCGACTTCGGGAAGGAGAACCCAGCGATCGCCCAGCCGCGGGACCTAGACGCCCTTCGCGGCGCCAACGCTGCTTTCTACAGCGCCTTCGAGGGTCGCGACCTCGACGCCATGAGCCGGCTGTGGGAGCACACCGAGCGCGTGGTCTGCACCCACCCGGGTTGGGCGACCCTGCGCGGGTGGGCCAAGGTCTCCGCGTCCTTCTTCGCTCTCTTCCAGAACTCCCAGCACCTCCAGTTCATCCTCACCAATGAACGGGCCGAAGTGGTGGGCGACGCGGGATGGGTTTCCGTGGACGAGAACATCCTCGACGTCGACGGCGCGACAACGGTGGCTGCCCTTAACGTGTTCGTGCGGGACCCCGACGGGCGGTGGGTGATGGTGGCCCACCACGGCTCGCCCGTGACCGCGTCGGCTGAAGTGTCTGACGAAGAGGACGACGAGGAAGAGGACTGACCGCACGGGCCTTCGTCGCACGTGCCGCCGCTACTATTGGCCATCGGCGACTATTCGAATGGCGGAGGACCCATGAAGCGATGCAGCAAGCTGGGCACGGCTGCGGTGGCCTTGGTGACGATGGTCGCCTCCCTCCTGGGGAACGCCGCGCCCGCCGCGGCCCTGACGGGGAGGATCACCGAGTTCGCCGTGCCCACCCCCTTCGGCGTTCCACGCGGAATCGCACTGGGTCGGGACGGGAACGTCTGGTTCACCGAGTTGATAGGCGGCAAGATCGGCCGAATCAGCAGGAGCGGTCAGATAACCGAGTTCCCTCTCCCTGACCCCCAGAGTCAGCCGTTTGTCATCGCCCCCGGCCCTGACCGCGCCATGTGGTTCACCGAGCTCATCGGCAACCGGATCGGTCGCATCACCTACTGGGGGGAGATCCAGGAGTTCGCGGTGCCCACGCCCGACTCGGGTCCTCTCGGCATCGTCCTTGGCCCCGACGGCAACATGTGGTTCACCGAGAACCGGGGGAACAAGATAGGTCGCATCACCCCCCAAGGGGTCATCACCGAGTTCCCCATCCCCACCCCGAACAGCCTTCCGGGCGACATCGTGGTCGGCCCCGACGGAGCCCTGTGGTTCACCGAGACCGGGTCCAGCAAGATCGGGCGGATCACGGTTCAGGGCGAGATCACCGAGTTTCCGCTGCCGACCCCTAACGCCCGCCCCGAGGGCATCGTGGTCGGCCCGGATGGGGCCCTCTGGTTCACCGAGAAGGATGCCAACCAGATCGGGCGGATCACGACGACCGGCGTCATCACCGAGTTCCCTGTCCCCACACCCGGGAGCCAGCCCACCAACATCGTGGTCGGGCCGGACTGCAACCTGTGGTTCACCGAAGCCGAGGGCAACAACATCGGGAGGATCACGCCCGCCGGCGTCATCACCGAGTACCCGGTACCCACCCCGCACGCCCATCCCTCGGGGATCACCAAGGGTGTCGACGGCAACCTCTGGTTCACCGAGGCCTTCGGAAACAAGATCGGCCGGGTGGAGGTGGACCTCAAGCTCGCCCGCTGCATCCGGACCGGAACTCCCGGCGTCATCTGAACCGGCCGCGGGAGGCGCGAGGCTAGAGGCGGAGTTGCTGCTGGGCGTAGGGCGGGGGCGGGGGCCCGGCGACGGGCTCGGGCCGTTGCCCGGCGAGGAGCTGGGCCAGCTGCCCGGCGTTGATCACGCCGTGATCTCTGTAGCAGTTGTTCATCAGCACGTGGACCTCGTTCGCGGAGCCGGCGAGCTCATGGATCCGGGGCACCCACTCCTCCAGCTCGTCCACCGCGTAGAGGTAGCGGAACCGCTCGGCGGCGGTGGGGCTCTCCCCCTCCCACGTCTCGCGGTTTCGCCCGTGGAACCGGACGACGGCCAGATCCGAGGTGGCTGCGACAACCGGCGGAAGCGAGGACGCAAAGCCCTGGGGCTCGTCGACGCAGACGTAGGCGACGTCCAGTTCCTCCAACAGCTCGAACGTCGCCTCGCACTCGTCGCCCTCCAGCCACCGTCCGTTCCGGAATTCCACGCATCCCCGGTAGTCCCCCAGGCGAGCGGTGACCCGGCGAAGCTCCTCCCGGTTGGCTTCTTTGGGCCCGAACCACCTGGGGAACTGGACGAGCACCGCCCCCATCTTCCCCGCCTCAGCCAGCGGCCTCAGGGAGTGCAAGAAGCGGTCCCACACCTCGTTCACGACGTCCTCCGGGAGATGCTTGGAGTAGAGCCGGCGCTTGTCCCGGAACTCGGGCAGGACCTCGGCCTGCAGGTCAGGCCACAGTGAGTGCGGGAACGTGGGATGACCGGTGAGCAGGGAGTAGAGCTTCACGTTCATGGTGAAGCCGTCCGGCGTCCGTTCCACCCAGCCCGCGGCCAGCTCGGGGGTAGGGGGGAAGTAGTAGGTGCTGTCCGCCTCCACGATGGGAAAGCGGCTGGAGTAGAACGCCAGCCGTTCGGCGGCGGTCATCGATTTCCGCGGGTACCAGTCGGTCTGGCGCACAAGCGTCGGGTCGGTCCATGAGCACGTACCCACGACGACGCGTGCTCCGCCTATGACCAGCGGTGGAGCCAGCAGCTCCCCGGGCGTGGTTACCCCCACCGGCTCGTCCTTGGCTTCAGGCACGTCAGCCGCCGCCGGCTCCGAGGGGCCCTGTCCGCTGGAGGACTTCGGCGAAGGCCGTGGCCACCGCCTGGTGCCCGCCGGAGTTCGGATGGAACCCGTCGTTGCTCACCAGGGCCTGTTCCACCCCCGCCCGGCGGGCGGCCATCCCCACCGCGTGCAGGTCCACCAGGTGGGCCCCCTCCCGCTCGGCCACACGGGCGGCGGCCGCGTTGAAGTCCTCCACCAGCCCGTTGACCACCTGGGGGGGCGGGAGGTCCGATCCCAGGCGGCATGGCGGCGCGGCCGGCGGTGGGTCCGGCCGGCACGCCAGGTAGGCCGGGAGGCGGTCCAGGGGTGGGGCG
>JAIVIH010000025.1:5928-8213 GCA_020200615.1 Actinomycetota bacterium
CGACCAGGCTCAGGGCCAGGCCTGCGAGGAACCCCCTACGGCCCCGGGTCACGCCGCCTCCATGGCTTCCCGAGCCGGAAGGGCCGCCGCCCGCCGCGCCGGAAGCGTTCCGGCGGCGACGGCCAGGACGGCTGCGCCACACACGCTCCCGAGCACGACGCTCATCGGGAAGCCGAGCTGGACCGCGCCCAGACCCTGGTCAGCCAGGTAGCTGTTCACCACGGCGCTGACGGCCACCGCCGCCAGCCATCCTCCGGCTGTTCCGAGCACGCCCCCCACCAGGCCCAGGGCGCCGGCTTCCAGGAGAAACACCCGGGCAACGTCCCGGTCGCGAGCCCCGATGGCCTTCAGCACTCCGATCTCCCGTTTCCTCTCGCGCACCGCAGCCAGGAGGGCGTTGGTTATGCCCAGGGAGGCGATGACGAGGGCAATGAGCCCGATGGCGGCGAGCACGATCTCGACCACCCGAAGGTACCGCTGAACCGACGCCACCAGGTTCTCGGGAGCCGTCGTCGCATAGCCGATGTCGGTGATCTGCGAACGGACCTGGGGCACGGCGTCGAGACCACGGGTGATCACGAAGAGACCGGTATAAGGAGACGTCGGGATCTCCAACCTGCCGCCGCCGTCGCCACCGGCCGACGTCCACTGACGGGCCAGCCTGGCCTGCTCCACCGACACCACGAACTGGCCGGGCCCCGCCTCCTGAGCGACCACGCCCACGACCGTGGCCCGGACCCACCGTGACCGGAACCGGATCCGGCCGACGTCGAAGGCCCGGGGGGCGCCCAGGAACAGCTCGGTCCCGATGACGGCGGGTGCGTGCTCCTTCGTCAACCCCAGACGCTCGAGGTATCCCCCCGTGACCGCCACCTCGGTGAGGGATCCGCGGTCGGGCAAACGCCCCGACACGATCGTGATGGGGAGCTGCTCGGCGCTGGTCAGGTCGATGCCGACCATCGTCTCGGTGAACGGCCCCGTAGGGCGCAGCGGACGAATGATGGGGCTGGGCGCGGTCGACGTCGTTGTCCCGTTGCGTGGCACCTTGGGACGTACGGGCGGCAGCGTCTCCAGCACCTCGGTCCGGGCCGGAGGGTCGGGAGGGACGACCATCATCTGCGCCGCCACGATGGGGACCACCGTCCGCACGTCGGGAAGGTCGGCGATCCGGCGCCGGGCCCCGTCGTCCAGATCCCTCCTGGGGCCGGGACGGGCGTTGTCGTTGTCCAGCTGCGACAGGTCAGGCTCGGCCGCCGAGACCTTGATGCCGGCCAAAGGCCCGCCCTTGGAGAGCTCGGTCAACACCTTGGTGCGAGCGGTCCCGGCGATGGTGACGAGGGCCGTCAGCAGCGTGGTGGCGAGAGCCACGGCCAGCACGGTGAGGACGGAGCGCCCCGCCCGTCGGCGCACGCTCGTGACCGCCAAGCCGGCCGCGTCACGCCATCTCATCGCATGTCGCTCGTCTGGTGATCCGAATCCGGCACCAGCCGGCCCTGGTCGAGGAAAAACCGCTGCTCAGCCCGGGCTGCGAGCATCTGGTCGTGGGTGACGATGACGAGGGTGCACCCGTGTTCGGCGCGCAGGGTCTCGAGGAGCTCGACGACTCGCTGAGCCGACTCGTCGTCCAGGTTGCCGGTGGGCTCGTCGGCCAGCAGGAGCGCAGGCCGGTTGGCCATGGCCCGGGCGATGGCCACGCGCTGCCGTTCTCCCCCCGACAGGGCGGCCGGGCGATGACGGGAGCGGGCGGCGAGACCCACGGCTTCGAGCAGGTCCGCGGCGCGTTCCCGTCTTCGGGTGGGCGGGATGCCGGCGAGGGTGCAGGCCAGCTCGACGTTCTGAGCGGCGCTGAGGGTGTCGAGCAGGCCGAAGTGCTGGAACACGAAGCCGACTGTCGATCGTCGGTAGGCGGCCAGGTCGTCGCCCGACAGGGCGGCGACGTCCTGGCCCCCGACCCTCACCCGCCCGCTCGACGGCCGCTCCAGGCCGCCGAGGATGGCCAGCAGAGTGGTCTTTCCGGCACCCGAAGATCCGCTGACGGCGGCGTAGCCCCCGGCCCGCAAGTCGAACGTGATCCCGTCGAGCACCGAGAGTGGGCCCCGCGGCGTCGTGTAGCCGTGGGCCAGGTCCTGCACGTCGATGGGCACTCCCGACACAGGCTCCATGCTGGCCCAGCACGGAGTCGGGCGGACGGCGGGCCTGGGGGGGCCGTTTCGAGTCTCCTCCCGGAGGGCAGGACGACGTAGCCCGTGAACCCAGAGCAGACCGTACCGCCGCAGACCGGGGAC
>JAIVIH010000287.1 GCA_020200615.1 Actinomycetota bacterium
GTCGACGACCTTGAGCGTCGCCAGACCCAGCAATGCGAGGACTGCGAATTCGTACATGGCTCCCTTGTTCTCCTTTTCAGTGGCCGGTGTGGCCCTTTCATCGATTTGGACCACCGGCCAGTTACAAAGGTGACATCCCCTTCAAGTCCCGAAGGGGTCTGGTCGACAATGTCCTTGTGCGGCGCGCCCTCGTCCTTTCGCTCCTCTCTGCTGTGCTGAGCGCCCTTCCGCTCGTCCAGCCCGCAGCGCCCGCTCTCGCGGCTGGGACGAGCCCTGGGGGCCGCATCGTCACCGCGGCGGGACCGCTTCTCGAGATCGCAGATCCAGATGGCACCCATGTGCAACTCCTCATCGGCGACGGCCGGGCCGAGTACGTGCCGGGCACGCCCACCTTTTCCCACGACGGCACGAAGATCGCTTACGTCTCCGGGGGGCAAACCTGTGTCATTGGCGTGGACGGCTCGGGAAACCGATGTGTGGCAGGGGACTTAGGACGCCCGACATCGCACCCGCGCTGGTCTCCAGACGACCGCTTCCTGCACTACAGCGCCGGGAGCGCGATCTTCGCCATCAACCTTGAGGGCTGGGACTACCGCCCCTTCTTGTTGGACCCCACCGGAGCGACGGCTTATTCCCACCTCGAATGGGCCCCCGATGGCCGCCGCTACGTCGTGGTCGCGTCCACCAACGGCGGGCCGAGGAGGATCGCGGTCGGAGCCGTGGGCGATCCGCTGGTGGTGATCTCCAACGGAACCTACGCGGACATGGAGCCCCACTGGTCGCCCGATGGCTCCCGAATCGTCTACGGCACCCAGAGGGCCGCATTCGACCAGTTCCATGTCGCCATCGTGAACGCCGATGGCAGCGCGCCGCGTATCATCAGGGACAACGCATGGGCTTTCGCGTGGTCGCCGGATGGCACCCAGATCCTGTTCGGCGGCGGCGGGCCCTTGGCGATGATGAACCCGGACGGCACCGGAGTCGTCCCTGTCCCAGGCCGATCAGGCGGGGCCGATTGGGCTGCCGGCTCGGGTCGCGCCGTCGTGTCGACCAGCGGAGGAGGGGCACATACGCTGGCGCTGCGGGCCGACGGGTCCGTTTCCGCTCGAGGGGTCAACAACGGCGGACAGCTGGGGGACGGAACCCGCGCAGACCGCGCCCGGCCTGTCGTGGTCGCCGGCCTCCCCGCGTCCCGGTCGGTGAGCGCGGGCTGGATCCACTCGGTCGCGGCTGCCAACGACGGCACGGTGTGGACCTGGGGATGGAACGGAACCGGCCAGCTCGGCAACGGGACCCGGTCCGACGCGACGACGCCTGGACCAGTACCGGGTCTCAGTGAGGTTGTGGCGGTATCCGCGGGACTGGCTCACACCGTAGCCCTGAGGAACGACGGCACGGTGTGGACGTGGGGATGGAACGTGACCGGACAGCTGGGCGACGGCACCACAATTGACCGGCCCGGCCCGGTACGGGCCAACATCCCGATCCCGGTCAGGTCCGTCGCCGCGGGCGGGGCCCATACCCTCGCCCTGGACTGGGACGGGAATGTGTGGGCCTGGGGCTACAACGGCCAGGGCCAGCTGGGCGTGGACAGCCGGATCAATTCGCTCATCCCCGTCAAGATTCCTTCTTTGGCGCGGTTTACCGCCATTGCCGCAGGCCTCTACCACAACCTCGCGATCGGCCCTCTCGGGTACGTCCACAGCTGGGGTTGGAACGGGCTGGGTCAGCTCGGCGACGGTACGACCACGGACCGTAGCTCGCCCGTGAAGCTGGTGCACTCCGAGCTCAACCGGGCCACCACCATCGGAGCAGGTGGCGCCCACAGCGTTGCCTCCAGCAGCGCAGGCACGTTGTGGACCTGGGGCTACAACGGCCAGGGGCAACTGGGCGACGGGTCACGGGCAGACAGGTCCCAGCCGGCACGCGTGCCAAGCCCCGATTCGGTGTTCACGGTCGGCGCCGGCTGGTTCCACAGCCTGGCCGGAGGGACCGACGGTCGTGTCTTGGCCTGGGGCTACAACGGCCAGGGCCAGCTGGGCAACGGAACGACAGTCGACGCCACCCGTCCGGGGTTCGTGGGGGTCTAGCGGGAGAACGGGAACGCGGGGACTGCGGAGCGCCAGAGCTGCGGTCAGGCCACCCGGCGGCGCTGCTTGGGCAGAGGCTCGACGGCGTGGACCATGTCGTCCAGGAGAACGTCTCGGCCGATGACCCAGGTCCCGCTGTCGTCGATCGCCTCGTCCTCTTCCTGTAACGCTTCCACCAGGGCCGCCGCCGTCCTCGGCGAGAGGGTGCAGGACCACCAGGGGCGCTCGTTGCGGCCACTTCGGGACGCCTGGAGCGCGGGCCACAACAGGTGCCCGACAAAGTCCGTGGGGACGAGGGAGTCGTGGTCGCGGGCGACATGGCCGTCGAACATCAGCGGTACGGCCCAGTCCGTGACCCGCAGGCGGTCCCGGAACGTGATGGCGCCGTTGCCGGCCACCACGAACGGGATCCCCAGCCTTCGGGTCAACTCGTCGGCGAACTCGTTGAGTCGCTTCCGCTGCTGCACGGCCATAGTCCTACCTCCCCGGATCCCTCTACGGGTCTGATATCGGCAGGTGGGCCGCCAACCCTAAGGACAACTTGGGCAGAATACAGTGCACGGGTGGCCGGAACCTATTGGGTGGAGACGCTCGGCTGCCCCAAGAACCAGGTCGACTCGGACAAGCTCGTCGGCACCCTCACGGCCGACGGGATGGTGGCCGCTGACGCGCCCGACGACGCCGACCTGGTGCTCGTCAACACGTGTGCGTTCATAGAGGCGGCGCGCCAGGAGTCGGTAGACACCATCCTTTCCCTGGCCGAGACCCGACGTCCGGGGTCCCGCCTGGTGGTGACGGGGTGCCTGGCCGAGCGGTACGGCGAGGAGCTGGCGGAGGCGCTCCCCGAGGTCGACCAGGTGGCCGGCTTCGGTGTCCCCGTTACCCTGGGCCGTCGACGGGACTCGCCGTCGATGGACCTGCTGAACCTGACCCGCCCTCCGGCGGCGAGCCCCTGGGCGTACGTGAAGATCGCCGAGGGCTGCGACCGCAACTGCGGGTTCTGCGCCATTCCCTCCTTTCGCGGCCGCCAGCGCTCCCGTTCCCTCGACGAGATCCTGGCCGAGGTCGACGCCCTGGGGGCGGTGGAGATCGTGCTCGTGGCCCAGGATCTGGCCTCCTACGGGCGGGATCTGGGCCACAAGGGTGCGATCGTGCCGCTGGTCGAGGCGGTGTCCGAGCGCGTGGCCCGCACCCGGCTGCTCTACCTGTACCCGTCGGAGCTCCACGACCGCCTGGTCGACACCATCTGCGCCACCGGGCTCCCGTACTTCGACCTGTCCCTGCAGCACGTGTCCAAGCCCCTGCTGCGCCGGATGCGCCGGTGGGGCGACGGCGACCGCTTCCTCGGCCGGATCCGCTCCATCCGCGAGCGGGAGCCCGAGGCCGCCTTCCGCTCCTCGTTCATCGTGGGTTATCCGGGCGAGACCGAGGCCGACCACGACCAGCTCCTGGCCTTCGTCGAGGAGGCCCAGCTGGACTGGGCCGGGTTCTTCGCCTTCTCGCCCGAAGAGGGCACCTACGCAGTCGACCTGGACCGCCCCGTGGACTCCCGGCTGGTCGAGGAGCGGCTGCTGGAGCTGGGTGAGCTGCAGGATCGCATCACCGCCGATCGGCGGGCGGCGCTGGTGGGTCGATCCGTCGAGGTCCTGGTGGACGAGCCCGGCACCGGCCGCACCCACCGCGAGGCTCCCGAGATCGACGGCGTCGTCAACCTGCCCCAGGATCTGGCCGTGGGCACCTTCGCCACCGTCGCCGTCACCGCCTCGGCCGGTCCCGACCTGGACGCTCGGTGAGCGGCCCGGGAGGCCGCTCCCAGCAAGCATTGACAGGTCCACCGTCGACGATGGTGGACCGGTGAAGGCCCTGGGATTCGGGCCCACGGCGCTGGCCACGCCGGCCAACGCCATCACCCTCACGCGCGTCCTGGCCACGCCCTTCCTCCTCGCCCTCATCTTCGCCGACGGCCTGGAGTGGGCCGCTCTCGCCCTCTGGATCGTCCTGGCTGTGACCGACGGGGCCGACGGATGGATCGCCCGGCGGCACGGCACCACTCGCTCGGGGGCGTTCCTGGATCCCCTCGCCGACAAGATCGTGGTCCTGTCGGCCATGGCCGCCCTCGTGTCGGAGGACCGGATGTGGTGGGTGCCGGTGGCCGTCATCGCCCTCCGGGAGCTGGCCGTCAGCGCCTACCGCTCCTACGTCGCCCGCCAGGGCGTCTCCGTGCCGGCGCGATCCCTGGCCAAGATCAAGACTGTGTTCCAGGACGTCGCCGTGGGCCTCGCTCTCGTGCCGGCCACGGGAACCGCGTACCGCGGCCTCGTCGGCGCCGTGCTGTGGACCTCGGTGGCCCTGACCGTGGTCACCGGCACTCAATACTTGTGGGACGGACGCCGGATCATCCGTGCGGTGTGAAGTCGTCGCCGTAGGCACGGAGTTGTTGCTCGGCCACGTCGTCGACACCAACTCGGCTCGCATCGGCGACCGCCTCGCCCTGGCCGGCATCGACTGCCACTTTCAGACCCGGGTCGGTGACAACGAGGAGCGCATCGCCCACGTGTTGCGGATAGCGCTGCAGCGCAACGACGCCGTGCTGGTGTGCGGCGGCCTCGGGCCCACCCCCGACGACGTCACGCGGGAGGGGATCGCCCTGGCCCTCGACCGGCGCCTCGTCCAGGACCCGGCCATGGTGGCCAACATCCGCTCGATCTTCGAGTCCCGCCAGCGGGAAATGCCGGAGAGCAACGTTCGCCAGGCCGACCGCCCCGACGGCGCCACCTTCATCCCCCAGGTGCGCGGTACCGCCCCGGGGCTGATCTGCGAGATCGGCGACGGGGGAGAGGCTCAGAAAGTCCTCTACGCGGTGCCGGGTGTGCCCCATGAGATGGAGGAGATGCTCGAGCGGGGGGTCGTTCCTGACCTGATCCGCCGGGCCGGGTCGCCCACCGTCATCGTCAGCCGGCTGCTCCGGACGTGGGGCCTGGGAGAGTCGGCCCTGGCCGAACGCATCGCCCACCGGGTGGAGAGCCAGACCAACCCCACGATCGCCTTCCTCGCCTCCGGGATCGAGGGGATGAACCTGCGGCTGACGGCGAAGGCCCCCGACCGGGAATCGGCGAGCCGGCTGCTCGATGCCGAGGAGGCGGAGCTGCGGGCCATCCTCGGCGACATCGTCTTCGGGGTGGACGACCAGACGATGGAGCGGGTCGTGGCCAACCTGCTCACCGAGCGAGGTCTCACCATGGGTGTGTCCGAGTCCCTCACCGGGGGCCTGGTCGGCGACCGGCTCTCGGAGACGGAAGGCGCCAGCAAATGGTTCCGGGGCTCCATCGTCGCCTACGACAGCGAGGTCAAGTACGACCTTCTCCGGGTGCCCAAAGGGCCGGTGGTGTCGGCCCGGGCCGCCCACGCCATGGCCGAGGGCGCGTGCCGGGCCCTGCGGGCCGACGTGGGCCTGGGCATCACCGGCGTGGCCGGGCCCACAACGCAGGACGACCAGCCCGTAGGCACCGTGTTCATGGCCGTCAGCATGGCTGGACGGACCGAGGGCAAGGAGGCCCACTTCCCCGGCGACCGCCAGCACGTCCGCCAGTTCGCCACCGTCGACGTTCTCGACGTCCTTCGCCGCCGGCTGCTGGCCGGCGAAGACGGGCGGGATCCGGCGACCATGGCCGAGGACGGGGGGCACGCCGACCTGGCCGCTCGCCTCCGCAACCTCAGCCCATGAGCGGGAAGCGGTCCACGATCTCGTAGTCGGCCCCCGACGGGCGCAGGCGGCTTTCCACGAGAGTCAGCTCCGTCACTCGCCAGGCCCCGTGGATGGGGCGGC
>JAIVIH010000490.1 GCA_020200615.1 Actinomycetota bacterium
GTGGCGGCGGCCTTCGCCGCTCCGGACCGGTGACCTCCGCCCGGATCCGTTGGGCTGTTAGGCCAGCGGGGAACCTTCCCGGTTGACCTCTGCGTAGTTCTGCTTCCCGATCTCGTCCAGCCGCTGCTGCAGGTCGGAGGTCAAGGGGTCAGAATCGTGCAGGTGCTCACGGGTGGGGGGAAATCCGTCCGGCAGCCCGTGCGTCAGCTCGTCCTGGGACGGTTGTGCGATTCCTTGCTGTGACGAATGCTCCATCGTTAGCTCCTGTCGTCCTCCGGTATGCCGAAGGGCTTTCATGGAGACCCTACCCGTGCCTGGGGTCGTACAACCGGAAGGTCTCAGCGGTAAGCGGTGGCTTGGATGCCGTAGAGCTCGGCGTACTGGCCGCCCCGGGCCATGAGTTCCTCGTGGGAGCCGTGCTCCGACACCCGAGCGCCGTCCAGCACCACGATGTGGTAAGCCATACGAACGGTGGAGAAGCGGTGTGACACCAAGACGGTGATGCGGCCGTTCGCTCCCCCGTCGGCAGCGCGGGTCACGGATGCATAACGCTCGAACAGGGCATGCTCCGTCTCGGCGTCGAGGGCGGCCGTGGGCTCGTTCAGCACGAGTAGGAGCGGCTCGTCCCGCATGAAGCCACGGGCCAGGGCGAGCTTCTGCCACTGCCCGAAGGAGACCTCCACGCCGTCGGGCCAGGTGGGTCCCAGCTGGGTCTGGAGCCCCGCCGGGAGCCGGCCGACGACGTCGTCGGCACCCGCCCTCTCCACCGCGGTCTGCACCGCCGGCAGATCGTCCACCCGGGGCAGGTCACCAACGCCGACCGAAGCTCGAGCCTCCAGCTCCAAGCGGAAGAAGTCCTGGAACGAGCCGGCGCATCGGTCGCGCCAGCCTTCCGCCGGCACCCGGGACAGATCGAGCCCGTCGACGCTGATCCGGCCTTCCGTCGGCTCGTAGAACCTGCACAGCAGCTTGACCAGGGTGGACTTGCCGGCGCCGTTCTCGCCCACGATGGCCACGACCGACCCGGCGGGAATGAAGAAGTCCACGTCGTCCAGGACCAGCCGCTCGGTGGCCGGGTATCGGAAGGAGACGTGCTCCAGCCGGATCCCCTCGACGATGCGATCCGGCACGGGCAGATCCGCCCGCTGAGCCGCGGACGCGGCGTAGTCCTCGAGCCAGGCCAGCCGCCGGGAGGCGTCGAGCCAGAATCCCCGCAGGAAGTTCGCCTCCTGGGCGGTCTGGCCGACGTACATCGACAGCCGGCTACCGGCGGCCAGCACCAGCAGGACGTCGCCGGGCGAGGCGTCGAGACCGGACGCCACGAACACGACGGCGCCGACATAGGCGGCGCCGAACACGGCCCACGAGAGCGACTGCCACACCGCGCTGGTCCGGCGCACGGGGCCGACGATGGCGAACCACCGGTTCCACGCCGCCCACCGTTCGGACATCAGCCGCTCCCCCACCCCGCCCACCCGCAGCTCCTTGCCGGGCGGAGCGG
>JAIVIH010000026.1 GCA_020200615.1 Actinomycetota bacterium
CTCCTGGAAGCGGCTCGGGACATGACCCCGGCCCGTGATCCCGGACCATGGGTGGAACGGCTCTACGAGCTGCGGTCGACCTTGCTGCGAAAGATGGATTTCGATGACGAGCCGATCAAGCCTCAGCGAGTCTTCAAGGAGATGAACGAGCTCTTTGACGGCAACGAGATCATCGTCACCGCCATCGGCCTCTACCAGATCTGGAGCGGCCAGTTCCAGACGACCTACCGGCCGCGCCACTACCTCTGCTGCGGTCAGGCGGGGCCCCTCGGCTGGGAGGTTCCGGCCTGCATCGGAGCCAAGCTCGGCCGTCCCGACAACCTCGTCGTCGGGGTGGTCGGCGACTACTCCTTCGAGTTCCTCATGGAGGAGATCGCGGTCGCCGTCCAGCACCACGTGCCCTATGTCCTCGTGATGCTGAACAACGGGTACATGAGCCTGATCCGTCAGCCGGAGAAGTACCAGTACGACATGAACTTCGGCGTCGACATCGGCTACGAAGGCCCCAACGGTGCGCTGGGAATGGACCATGTAGGCGTCATGGAGGCGATGGGCGCTTTGGGGCGCCGGATCACCAGGCCCGACGAGATCAGGCCGGCCATCGAGTGGGCGATCCAGGCCAGTGACGAGGCGCGAGTGCCCGCCCTTGTGGAGATCATCGTGGAGCGGGAGGTCGACGCCGCCATGGGCAAGTCCATCGACAACATCAACGAGTACGAGCCCATCGAGGAGGGCGAGCGGGAAGGGGTGGTCCTAGCCGACAACATCCCGGAGCGCGACTGAAGGCTCGGGGAGCGCAGCAAGAGGCAGGACCACGAGGAGCGCTCGCGCCGGAACGAGTAACGGGGATGGACTCTCAGTCCCGGAGGACCCAGAACAGCAGGGCGGGTGTGTTCATCAGGTTGCGCCAGCCGGAGACGGCTGCCGAGGTGGCGAGCACCGCATCTCCCGCCCGCATGACGGGGGTGTCGGATCCGATTGTGACCTGGACGAGCCCGGAGGCGACCAGCACCAGTTCCACCCCCTTGTGGGAGATGTCGGGAGCGGCCGACCCTCCCGGCCCCAGCCGCACAACGTAAGCGCGCAGACCAGCGGCGGGGTCGTCGAGCAGGGCCGACTTGGTCGCGTCCGAACCCCGCTGGTGGCGGGCGAGGACGTACGCGCTGGCCGGAGCGCTGGACAGGAGCTCGTCGAGACTTACCCCCAGGCGATCGGACAGCAGGAGCAGGGTGTCCAGCGAGAGCCCGCGGCGCCCGGCTTCGGCCTGCGAGATGGCGCTCGGAGTGAGCCGGGCCATGCGGGCCACGTCGCTCTGGTTCAGGTTGCGTTGCTTCCGCACCCGCTCCAAGCCCCGGCCCAGGCGGCCCAGGGCCCGCTCGTCTTCGAGCTTGATGGCGCCGTCGGAAACCACCAGGCGCAGCAGCCGGCCCTGGACAGAAGCAGGCCGGCCCTCGGCTTTGATCACGCGGACGTGACGGGCACCGACCTCGAGCACGCACTGGGTCACGCTGGTGATCTGGTCGATCAGCGAGCGGCCCAGGTCCTTGCGGGAAGCTCGCCAGTAGGCCAGGGCGCCCAGATCGAACAGGCGCGGGCACACCCGGCTGAAGAAGGCCACGGCCTTGGCCGGACCCCACCGGCGGGCGAGATCGGCGATCGACTCGACCACCACGCACGAAGGGACCGGTCCCCGAGCGCTCTCCATCAGCGTGGTCTCCAGCACGGCGGCGTTGCCGTAGGGACCCCGGGCGCGGGCGTCGAGGAGCGTGACGCCCGGTGCCAGGCGAGCCCGGAGAGCGGCCTGGTCGGAGCTGGCGCTCACGTAGAAGCAGGGCTCACCGCGCTCGGCTGCTTCCTTGAGAAGGGCGTCCTCGAGCTGGCGGACGACGTCGGGCTCATCGCTCACCCAGACGACGTTGTCCCCCAGGATCAGGCCACCCAGCAGCTCGTCGAGGTCGGCGATCCCACTCCTGACCCGGTCTTTCCCTCCGATCACGCGGTCGCCCCCTTCGGCCCGCTAGTTCAGCAGTGCTTACAAGTATAGCCATTGTTGGTAGCAATATGGGAGGGTGGCCAGAACGAATTGCGAGACCTCATCCCAGCCGTGACAACCCGAGGAGCGTCCGGATGTGCTTCAAGAACCTGCCCATCGAGTTCGACTCGTCGGGGAGGGCCCACCTGCGTGAAGGGGTCACCAACCCGTATTCGGTGACGACTGGGGGCCCACGCCGGGCCTACGTGCGCCGCCGGGAAGGCCCTGGCGCCCAGATCGCGGCACCACCGCGGCTGAGGGAGTGGTCCATCGACCCCGTCACCCGCGTGGCGGGCGCCCTCGCCGTCCACACTGTGCTCGACTTGGAGAACCGGAAGGTGGTGGAGGCCCACTCGCGGGCCATGCTCTTCCGGGGGTACGAGATCATCCTCCAGGGCCGGGACCCTCGCGACGCGATCGACATCTCGTCGCGGGCCTGCGGCGTGTGCGGCGGAACGCACGCCACGGTGTCGGCGCTGGCCCTCGAGCAGGCATTCGGCGTGGTGCCGCCGCCGATGGGGGTCGAGGTCCGCAACCTCGGCGAGGTGGCCGAGATGTTCTACGACCACCCGCTGCACCTGGGCATCCTCGCCGGGCCCGACTTCTCCACCGCCATCGTGTCGGTGACGAACCCCGAGCTCGTGACGAGAGCGGAGAAGACCCTCGCGCCCAACTCGGACATCCACGGCTACACCACCATCAAAGACATCATGGACGCCATGAACCCCCTCACGGGGAAGATCTACCTGGAGGCCCTGGAGTGGACCCGGGTCGGTCGGATCATGTGCAGCTTGATGTACGGGAAGTTTCCCCACCCCTCGACGCTGGTGCCGGGAGGTGTATCGACCACGATCACCACCTCCACCTTCAACGAGTACTACACGCAGCTGGGCAAGATCGTGGACTTCGCCAAGGTGGTGCCGCGCATCTGGGACGACATCGTCGACTTCTTCCTCGAGGCGAACCCGGCGTACGAGCAGGTGGGCATCCGCCCGACCAACCTCATCCAGACCGGGATCTGGGACGACTCGGAGACCTACGACGCCACGTACGCCAACGTCAACGTCTGGGGCAAGGCGCGCTGGGCCAAACCCGGGGTCATCGTGGGGGGGAAGCTCCTCACCACGCACCTGACCGACATCAACATGGGCATCGAGGAGTTCGTCGAGCACTCGTTCTACGAGGACTGGACCAAGACGGGACAGCCGCGGTTCCGCACCGACCCCCTGGGCAACCCTCTGTCGCCGTACCACATGTGGAACAAGGTCACGATCCCCAAGCCCACGGCCACCAACCTGCGAGAGCGCTACAGCTGGGACACCGCTCCGCGCTGGGATCGACAGAGCATGGAGACGGGCGTCTACGGCCGGATGTGGACGACTGCACTGGCCGCCGACACTCCCGACAACCCGTTCCTCCAATCGACCGGCGACGGGCTGCTCATCACCCTTCCCCGTCATACCCTTCCCGAGACCGAGCTCTTCTGGTCGATCCCGCGGAGCCTCAACGCCTTGGAGCGCAACCGGGGCCGGGCTTACGGGGTGGCCTTCACCGCCGTCATCGGGATGAACTGCCTGCTCAAGGCGTTCGAGTACTGGCGGCGGGGCGAGACCAAGGTTCACACCCCGTTCAAGATCCCTCGCGACGAGCGAGTGGCAGCCGGGTTTTGGGAGGCGAGCCGGGGCTACCTCACGCACCACCTGCACATGGACAAGGGCAAGCTGATCAACTACCAGATCAACACGCCTTCGACGTGGAACGCCGCACCCACGGACCCGTTCGGCACGCCCGGCCCGTACGAGGAGGCGATCATCGACACGCCTCTGCTCGAGTCGGTGGGTGACGACCAGGTCAAGGGGATCGATGTGCTCCGATCCATCCGCAGCTTCGACCCCTGCATGCCGTGCACGACGCACATGGACACCGGCAGAGGCGTCATCGTGCGGGACGTGAACTCCTGCGGGTGCTCGCTCGAATGACTGACATCGGGCAGTCAGCGGCCGCGCCCTGCCGCACTCTCGTCGCCGGCTTCGGCAAGCCGGGCATGCGGGACCTCGACTTCGGTCGACAGCTGGTTCGCTACCTCGAGGAGCTGCACTGGCCCGATGGGGTGGTGGTGGAGGACCTGTCCTACGCCGCGCCGCTCGTTCTCCACCGCCTGCAGGAGCTGCGCCCGGCGAAGGTGGTCCTGGTCGGAGCGGTCCCCCGGGGCATCGACCGTCCGGGGGTCGTCCGCCGATACGCCGTGGACCTCGCACCTCCGGCTCCCGAAGTCGTTCACCAGCGGATCGAGGCGTCGTTGAGCGGCATCGTCGACCTCGACCACACCCTCGATGTCGCCCGCCACTGGGGAGAACTGCCGGTCGACACGGTCGTCATCGAAGTCGAGCCGGCCGACTGCTCGTTCGGCCTGGGCTTCAGCGAAGTCCTGCGCACCGCGTTCGACAACATCCTAGCCCTCGTGCGCGACGAGGTCGGCCACGACCCGGGCCAGGCGAGCAGCCACCTCGACGACGAAATGGCGGCGGCCGAGGCCACGACCGCCGAGCCGACGTACGCCGCCGCGTCCGACAGCCGGAGGAGGCCGAGCCGCTCGGTCCTGGTTGATGGGCACGGGTCGAAGAGAGGCGCCGGCGGCCCAAAGGTCAGCGAGCTCGTGGACTACGCCCAGCGGCACGAAGAGGCCCGGCTCCTCGAACGGCAACGGGGCGACGCTCGGTTCGACCAGCTGGCCGAGCACCCGAGCATCGAGGTCGTGGGGCGAGCCCGGCCCTGGGGCATCGGCCTCGAAAGCGGAGGGGACTGGTACGACGTCATCCCGCTCGACTCGGGAGACCTGGCCGTCGTCATCGGTGATGTCCCGGGACGCGGCGTCGGCTCCGTCGCCCTCAAGAGCGACCTGCGCGCCGCGGTAGGGGCGTATGCGATACTCCACGGCGCTTCTCCCGCATCCCTGGTCGGCTGTCTCGACCGGCTCGTCTCGCGCCACGGCCGTGGCAAGGGCGCGACCGTTCTCTATCTCGTCCTGAGCCCCGATTCCGGTGAAGTTCGCCTCAGCAACGCCGGTCACTGCCCACCATTGGTCGTGAACGCTGGTGGCGGGAGTGAGTTCGTCGTCGAAGAGGGCCCGAGGTCGGAGCCCCTGGGGATGCAGAACGGCGCCGGCCGACGGGAGGTGACGACGCGACTGGGGGCCGGATCAGCGCTGTTCCTGTTCACCGACGGGCTCGTGAGGAGCGCGGCGCAGCCCATGGCTGAGGGGCTAGAGGTCTTGCGCCAAGCAGCGGCGAGCGGTCCGCCCATGCTCGATGACCTGTGCGAGCACATCCTGCGGGTCTGCTCCCGGAGGCTCAGACGGGACGACGACGTGTGCTTGTTGGGGCTACGCCAGCGGTGACCCCGGCTGTCGGCGGGCTGGTACCAAGTGACTGTTGAAAAGCACGATCTGATGCGCTAAGCAGGCTGAAGTCAACCGAAGGAGCCGGCGCGGCGGATGGATCGATCGGCAGCCTCTTCTCCCCAACCCCACGGTGCGGACGTGGGTGGAGATCGGTGGTCGCGTCCTGAGCGTCGTTCCGAAATGCAGGTGGTCCGTTGGAGAGGCTCGGCGCAACAGCCCGGGGCGCGTCTGATGGCGGCTGCAGAGGCGACCGGCTCGTCCTAGGGAGGGGGCCCGATGGCCAAGGCATCGACCGATCGAGCGGCTGGGGAGCGGCGTAGCGCGTGGCGGGCCGGGCGCCGGCCGAAGACGCTGCCAGAGGGGGCGCAGGATCGGGGGCGGGCCGAAACGGTTGACCCCCAACGGCGCGAGGACCCCGAGGTCATCACCGAAGTGGCGCCCGAGGTCTCACCCGAGCGCAGGTACGACCCCGAGG
>JAIVIH010000491.1 GCA_020200615.1 Actinomycetota bacterium
CAACTACACCCGCCACGGAGTGATCACCAACGTGGGCGACGTCTTCACTGCTGTGTACAACGAGCAGATCGTGAACCCTGACGGGTCGCTCACCGTGAACGCGGTGCACATGTACCTATTCGGCCCCGTGGCCGTCGGACACGTGATCAAAGGTCAGGTCACCTGCGGAACCACTCCGTCGGCCATCGCACCGAGCGACACCGTGGGGCCGGTTTGCGGCACCCCTGTGCTCAAGCTCATGGGCCCCTCCGACCCCAGGCCGCAGGAGCCCCGGGCCGAGCTGGTCGGAGTGTTCGACACCGGCGGGCTCCAGTCGATCACCAATGTCCGGGCCCAAAACGGCACCGTGAAGATCGGACTCCCCGAATCTCCTCATCCCTACCTGAGATTCGTAAGCGGCCAGACGGGACCGTTGGCCGTCGTGGCCACGCGGAGCGAGGCTGCGGAGGCGGCGGGGCTTCCTCTGGTGTGGTCTTTCGACGCCACCGACATGGCCGGCAACGTCACCCACTGCTCTGGCATCACGGCCGCAGGGGCGACCACTTCGGTCGTGCAGGGCTCCGCCGAGCCGGGTGACTCGATCACGGCCTCCGGCTCCGGTCTAACTCCGTCGGTGAGCTACCGGCTCCGGATGGGCACGAGCTCGGGGAATTGCCCGGCTAGTGCGCTGGCCCTCGGGGGCAACGTCGTCTCCACCGCCGGCGGCACGATCGGTTCCACTAGCCGGATCATCCCGACCAACGCCACCTCGGGCGTGAAGTTCCTGTGCTGGGTGCGGGTGGGAGACACGACCGACGCTGGAGCCGCTGACTCGATCACCGTCGTCTGACCTGCGGCTTCGCCGCCAGTCAGCTCTTGAACAGGAAGTCGGCCTTCCCACTTCGCTGACCTGCTGCGATGGACCGAAAGCGGCCCTGACCTGCTCATTTAGGTGTTCGTCGTTGCTCAACAGTTTTCGCCGTTTTCCAACCTCCCGCGGCCTGGCCCCGGCCTGGCGCTTGGGTTCTAGCTGGCCGGCGCTGGCTCCGCAGCCGCTGGCGCACGGCGTACTCCAAGCACGTCGAAACCCGTAGAGAGGGCCAAGGGTCGGTGACAGCCACCGCCACCTTCAGTCCGATCCTGATCGGGTTCCCAACCGCGCTGCCGCGGACGCCTTCCAGCAGGCGATGGACATCTGGGGCGGCCTCCATCAGCTCGCCGGTGCCCATCAAGGTGTCGGCCTCCTTCGAAGGTCCAGTCGCCTCCGACGTCGCCAGGGCGGTGGCGGTCTCCAGCGGAGGGGGACGAACGTGTTGGCGTCAGTGGGATCGGCCCTGAGGACCACTTGGGGCCCCAAGTCCCCGCATGCGCCGAAAATATATAGGTCAGATGACCGATGTACGGCAGTTGACGCGATCGTAAGTTGTCCGTGGGACATCTCGCGGGCGACTTGCCCGTCCCAAACACGACGCTGGGGAAATCATGGTTCGACGCTGCATGCTGATGGTGGGGGCCGGGAT
>JAIVIH010000027.1 GCA_020200615.1 Actinomycetota bacterium
CGCCACTCCGGGTCGTCGAGGTCGACGGCGGCGAGGGCCGACGGCTCGGCGCGGAGGAGGCGGGTGTCGAGATCAGCCAGACGGCTCACCCGCCCGAGCGTAACGCCGGCTCATCCCACGACCGGGGCATGCACCAGGCTCAGGACCCGGCGGCGACGGCCTTCTGGGTGCCTCCGCTGCCCTCGCCGGCGCCCGTCTCCTCGTGGTACTCGGCCTCCACGTTGACCGTCCATATGTCGTGGCTGGCGCCGAGGATGTTCTCCACCGAGAGCATGGCCGTGTACATGGAGTGGTCCTGGTTGTTGTACTTGTGCATCCCGTTGCGGCCCACGGGATACACGTTGGGGGCGTTCTGCTCCAGCCACCCCCGGAGGGTGGCGACGTTGGCCTTGTAGGTGTCGTTGTACATCGGGTAGGCCTTGGGCATCCGCACCACGTAGCCCGCCTCCACCCGTTCGGGATCGACCAGCCCCAGCTTGGCCAGCTCGCGCTTGCCCAGCTCCACCAGCTCCTCGTCGGGGGACGTCCACAGGTCGTCACCCTCGAACACGAAGTACTCGAGGCCGAGGCAGGTCTTCCCTTCCTTGACCATGTGGGGCGACCACGAGCCGAAGTTCTGGATCCGACCGAGGCGGACGTCCGGCGAGTGGACGTAGATCCAGTTGTCGGGAAAGCCGTTCTCCACCGGTACGACCAGGGCCACGGTGAGGAAGTCCCGGTAGCTCAGGCCGTCGGCGGCAGCCAGGACGTCGGGGGGAGGCGGCGGGTCCATGATCTTGATGAGGGTGCTGATGGGCATGGAGGAGATGACGTGGGAGGCGTCGTACCTGACCGTGCCGCCGGTCACAGCCACCGCCCGGCCGCCCTCGTGATGCACCCCGGTGGCGGGCGTCTCCATCAGCACGTCGCTCCCCTGCTTTTCGACCAGCTCCCGGCAGCGTTCCCACATCATCCCGGGACCGTGCTTGGGGTACTGGAACTCCTCGATGAGGCTGGTGATGTCCTTCTGGTTCCGCTTGGGCAGCACCGCGTTGAGGACGGCCTTGGACAGCGAGAGGTTCTTGATGCGCTGGGCGGCCCAGTCGGCCTTGATCTCACTGGCGGGAACGCCCCACACCTTCTCCGTGTAGGTCTTGAAGAAGATCCGGTACAGACGGGCGCCGAAGCGGGCCGAGACCCAGCCCTCGAACGTGGTCTGGTCCTTCGGGGGCCGGACCCGGGCCCAGCCGTAGGACGCCACACAGAGGACGGCTTCGACCATGCCCAGCCCCTTGAGGGCGTTCATGGGCTTCAGCGGGTAGTCGAAGAACGAGCCGTTGTAATAGATGCGGCTCATCCGCGGCCGTATCAGGAACTCGTCGTCGGCCAGGATCTCGTGCCAGAGCTCCTCCACGGCCCGAACCTTGGTGAAGAACCGGTGACCGCCGATGTCGAAACGCCAGCCGTCCTGCTGGACGGTGCGACTGATGCCGCCGACGACCGAATCCGCCTCCAGGACAGTGGATTTCACCCCTCGCTGGCCCAGCTTGTAGGCCGCCGTGAGCCCGGCCGGGCCCGCGCCGATCACCACGACACGGAGGTTTTCCGGCGCGGCTGACGGGGCGGGATCGGAGTTTGCCGGGGAGGCGGAATTGCTCAAACCGTTATCCAGCCTACCGGGCGCGGGCGAAACCCCCCGTCAGGGGCGGAAGCGGACGAGGCCCGGGCGCTCGAAGTACTTGGTGGAAACCTTGACGACGCGCTGGTTGTCGGGCCGGGCGTCGCCCAGGCGCTCGATCAGGTTCTGGCACCGGGTGCCGAGGGTCCGGTAGCCGGGGGCCCACACCACCCAGACGTCATGTTCGGGGCCGGCCCGGTCGAGCAACATCCGGGCGAAACCGCTGGTGGACGTGGCCTTGACGACCTTCTGGTAGTCGACCCAGTCAACGATGTCCGGGGGTGCGGCGCGCGGGAAGGTGAGCTGCACGAGGCCCTCGGCCTGCAGTTCGCGGGTGACCGACGGGCCGAGCTGGTCGGGGCAGTAGGCGACGACGTCGCCCGGTCGGGCGTTGGCCTCGAGGGCCGACGCCACGCGGGGGGCGTTCGTCCGCTCCCCCACCAGGTTGGGCACCGAAGCCCACAGCCCGAGGACGGCGGCCAGGGCCAGGATGCCCCCCCGAGCGCGGCGGTCGGTGAACACGTCGGTGCCCAGGGCGACCAGGATGATCATGAAGGGAAACAGAACCGCCGCGTACCGCACGGCGAAGGCCGAGCCGCTGATCTTCCCCGCGACCAGGGCGACCACCAGCGCGCCGAAGGCCAGGGCCGCCAGCTCCCGCCCCGGCGAACGGGGGCGCAGGTCCAGGAGCACCCGGCGGTCGTCCACCGGGGAACCGAACACGGCCAGGACGATCAGCCCGAAGTACAGGAGCCCGAGGATGATGCCGGGGTTCCAGTAGCCGCCGGCGAAGTGGGTGACGGTGTCGAACAGCGAGCGGAGGTCCCCCGCCCTTCCCCAGGGCGTTCCCGTTTGGCGGAGCTGGTCGAGGAACGCGGGCGCCCACGGCACGAAGAGGAGGCAGCCCGCGCCCAGGGCCAGGAGGCCTCGCCGGGCGCCGCTCCGGGCCGGGTCCACGCCCCGCTTGGCCACCACGGCCAGCGCCACCACCGCCGTGGCCAGCAGGTAGAACGACCAGTAGTGGGTAGGAACCCGGTGAGAACCAGCACCATGACCAGGGAGTACATCCGGACTTCGGTGCCATAGCGGATGGCGAAGGGGCTGGTGGCGACCAGGATGGCGGCCGCCCACGCCATCCTGGTGCCGCCCACCCGCTTGGCCGCGAGCCACGTGAGGGGAATGACGCCGACGGCGAAGAGGCCGGACAGGGCCCGGACGGCGAAGTCTCCGGTGCCGAAGACCCGCATCCATCCATGCAGGAGGACGTAGTACACGGGCGGAGCACCGTCGTGCCTAAGAGCCTCGGGGAGGTCCCCCAGGGGGAGACGGGCGATGTTCACGGAGAGGGCTTCGTCGAGCCAGAGGTGGGACCAGGTCCCGAACCGGAGGAGGGCGGCCAGCACGAGAAGCGCGACCACGAGGGTCCGCCCGCGCCGACCTGGTACGGGCGCAGGCTGGGCGGCCGGAAGTACGAGCGGGTCGTCATCCCGGGCCTCTTCAGGACGGACGCGACCAGCCCTCTGGGAGGTCAGGTCCACTTCGGGATCGTAACCGGGGGCAGCGGAGGGCTAGGAGCCGCGCGTGCGGGCGCTGACCGTCTCCGGCGCTCCGACCTCGGCCGCCACCGGCTCCGCCGCCCGGTCACGGGAGCGGCGGGCGGGCTCGGGACCGGTGTCGTCGGGCTCAGGATCGAGGTCGACCGGGTCGTGCCGGGCGAAGTAGACCACGCCCGCGATTCCGATGAGCGTCACCAGCCAGCCCATGATCTCGCCCGCCCGGTTCTTGTACTCGAGGGTGACGTGGTTGGAGGTGGGCACGACCACCATGAGGTTGGGCGTGACCCTCCAGGGGCCCTCGGCTCCTGAGGCCTTCCAGTTGGGGAAGTAGGAGACCTTCACCAGGACGGGAGACCCAGGGCGGTCGACGTCGAAGGAGATCGAGTCGTTGGTCTCCTTGATGTTGGTGACGCCGGTGCCGGGCACGGGCTTGCGGGGCGGGGTGTCGACGGCCACGTCCGACCCGATCACCTCGGTGGCGCTGGCCACCTTGTGGCGCTCGATTCGAGGCCACTCCTTGGGCCCGCCACTGGCTATCGGGACGTCATGGTCCTTCTGCTCCATGTACCAGTTGACCGAGACCTCGAGCCAGGGCGTCTCGCTCTTGCCGATCCCTTCGACCACGGCGGGCATGAAGGCCAGCGGCGTGACCAGCTCCGAGCCGCTGATCTGGTAGACGCGCCACTTGCCGGTGGTGGCCACCAGCTTGAGGTCGGGGAGCTGATCGGCGGCGGCGATGGTCTCGGGCGAGAAGGCCATGTAGTAGCGGGTGCCAAGGATCTTGAGGTGCTCGACCCCGGCGGCCACGTCGAGGGCCCGGTAAGGCAGGTCGCGCTGCGGGTTGGACGGTGCCTTGGACAGCTCGCCGGCGCTGAGGAAGTGGTAGGGCGTGGTGGCGGACGACTCGAAGTAGAGGCCCTCCATGGAGTCGATGCAGCCGTCGGTCCAGTACGGGAGGAGCATGAGGGCCATGGGCGTGCCGAAGCGGTCGAGGCCGCTCTCGTACTCCCAGTGGGCACGGCCGCAGCCGTTGGTCTCCCCCACCTGGTCCATCGTGTCGATGATGGCCTTGTACTCGGGATAGGCCGTCTTCCTCTCGTAGCCGGAGTAATTCCAGCGGGCCCAGGAGGGGATGTAGCTCGTATCCGTGGTCTGGGGCTGGGGTACGAAGTCGGGGACGACCCCGAGCGGAATGCCGACGAACATCCACACCGCCAGCGCGCCGGCGATCGGCGTGGCCCAGAGCAGGCGCTCCGACGGCTGCATGGGGTCGGCGGCGAAGGCCCGGGAGAAGGAGATGCCGGCCTCGGCCACGGCCACGCCGGCCAGCATGTAGAGGCTCAGGTACCAGAAGGGCAGGACCCGGGCGTTCCAGAGGCGGCTCTCGGGAGCCAGGATGAACAGGGCGCCAGCTATGGCGGCCATGCCCAGCAGGAACAGGCCGACGCGGCGCCGGAGGACCACCGAGGCGATCGCCCCGGCCAGGGCCAGCACGACCAGCCAGCGCAGGTTCGGCGGGAACAGGTTCTTGCTGTACTCGGTGATCTTCTCCCAGCCCATGTTGTTGGCGTAGGGGAGACGGAGGAGGAAGGGCAGCGACCAGAAGGCGGCCAGGAACGCCCCCACGGCGAAGATCCCGCCGAGAAAGCCGACCCGCCTGCGGCCCGGCCGCAGCATCAGGAGGACCAGGGCGCCCACTACGGCGAAGATCGTGGGAAGAAGGTGGCAGAGCCCGGTGAGGGCGAGGACGACGGCGGTGAGAGCGCGGCTGCGGCCAGTGTCCAGCCCCCGGGCCACCAGCCCGAGGAAGACCAGGGAGAGGGACAGGCTGATGGAGAAGGAGAACTCGCCCGCGAGAGTCGACGCGATGTTGCCGCCGTAGATCGTGAACCCCCGGTCGAACAGGAAGAGCAGCGAAGCCAGCGCCAGCATGGCCGGGCCGGGGAAGCGCATTCCCGCGAGCCGCCCGAAGGCCCAGGCCGCCACCGGCAGGCTCACCATTCCCATGATGGTGACGAGCTTGAAGGCGATCCCGTAGGGCAGGAGGACGTCGAAGATGACGATCAGCAGCGACGGAAGGGGGAAATAGAACTGAAGGGCGGGGAAGCCGGCGTACCAGTCGGGAGCCCAGCCCGTGATCCGGAAGTTGGGAAGCAGGTGGTCGCGGAGGTAAGCCGGGCCCCAGACGTGGGCGCCCATGTCTCCTCCGGCAGGCGTGGTGTTGGCGAAGATCAGCCCGGGCTGTAGCTGGCTGAAGACGAACAGGGCGGCCGCGGCCACCACCCCGAAGGTGATGAACTGCTCGGGGCTGAGCCGCCGGAGTGGGCGCATCCCCTTATGTTGTCATCCCCGCGACACCAGGGCAGTTCACGTCAGGCGGCGGCAGCCACCGTGGTGAGAATTCCATCGAGGTTGACGGGCTCGCCGTCACGGTCCCACCAGCGGCTTTCGCACGCCGGGCACGAGTGCATGGTGAAACGGCTTCCGGCCAGCGTGACGCCAACCTGAACCAGAACGGCCGAACGACAGTGGGGACAAGTCATCGGAGCCCCATCTCCGATGGCGCTCCGATGGATGCTGACTGGGACCGTCCTCCCGGGACGCTCATGGCCCCTCCCTTCCCTTTTGGCCCTCCTACAGGCGGAAGAGACATCGGCGCGTTTCGCGGCGAACTTGAGGAAAAGCTCGTCTACGAACTCAAGAGAATGGCCGCCGTCCACGCGTTGAAGGCGGCGTGGGCCACGATCGGCGGGCCCAGACGGCCGGTGCGCACTGCCAGTGCCGCCAGGACCACGCCCAGTGCTGTCAGGCTCACCATCACCAGGATCTGACCCTCGGCCGGCAGGGGCTGGGGATGGGAGAGACCGAACAGGCCAGCGGACACGGCCACCGCGCCGCCCGTCCCCAGCCGGCGCTGGAGGCTTCTGAGGAGGAGGCCGCGGAAGAACAGCTCCTCGACGATGGCTGCGCCCACGACGGCGAAGAGCACGACGCCAACCAGGCCGACGCCATGGGCCGACTCGAACAGGTCCTCGACGGGGCCGTCCACGTCGGGCCGGCCGAGCAGAGGCCGGAGGAGGAAAGCGACCGCCGGAACCAGCGCAGCCTGCCCCAGAAGCCCGACGACGGCGCCCAGCGGAATATCGGTCCCCCGCGCCCGGAAGCCGAAGTCGACGCCGATGCTCCCCGACCCCTTGCGGCGGGCGGCCAGTACGGCCGAGCCGGCCAGACCCACCCACAGCCCGACCTGGGCCAAGGCCTGGCCGCCGATGCTCAGCTCCCGGCCTCCCGTGCCGGCCAGCCACACGCTCGCCGCGAAGCTGGACAGGACGAAGCCGATGAGGAAGCCGGCGGCAGCATCGCCCAGGCCCCACCGCGGCTGGGGCGGTACGCCCGTGGCCTCGACGGGCTGAAGCTCCTCCTCGGGACTCATCACCGGAGAGCGTACGGACCCCGACCCGGTGGCGGCAGCCGAGAGGCGGGCGGCAGCCGAGAGGCGGGCGGCAGCCGAGGGGCGGGCGGCAGCCGCGCTGCGGGGGCGCGCTAGGACGCGGCGAGGGCGGGGGGGCCGGCCGCCGTGCGACGCCGGTCTTCTCCAACCCAACCCCGCGGGGGGCTCAGCCGGTCGGCGTGCATCGTGCACAGGTCGATGGTGTGCGGGTCGCGCTCAGCCAGGTCCTGCAGCCACAGCGTGCGGTCGGCGTATTGGAACACCAGGGTGGCCGTGGCCGGTTGGGCGCAGCCCGGGCGACTGCACAGGCGAGCGCGCTCCATGGCCTTCTACGGTACCGAAGCACCACCGGGGGCGGGGGGATGCACGCCAAGCCGTGGGCGAGACCGATAAGCGGCTCGGAGCCGCCTAGCATAGGAGCCCAATGAGCCGCCAGCCTCCTCCGCCGCGCGGCGCGCGCAAGGACCGCCCGGGGATGCCGTCGCTACCGGGCAAGGAGTCCGGCTGGCCTCGCCCCATCGTCTGGGGCCTGGTCACGGTGGCCGTGCTCGTCGTCCTGCTCTCGCCCCTGCTCGGCAGCTCGTCCACCACCGAGCTCGACTACAGCCAGTTCCGGGAAAAGGTGGTGGCCGGCGAAGTCGACACGGTCAAGATCTCCAACGAGTCGTCTCACATCAGCGGCAAGTTCAAGAACGGCAAGGAGTTCACGTCCACCGGGCCCACCGACATCCCCGAGGACGACCTCTCCCTGATGCGGGAGAAGGGCGTGAACTACAAGTTCCGGGCGCCCAGCTCGAATGTGGTCGGGACGATCATCGTCTGGGTGCTCCCCATCGCCATCCTGATCGGGTTCTGGTGGTGGATGGGCCGCCGCGCTCAGGGCCAGATGGCCGGGATCATGTCCATCGGCCGGTCCAAGGCCAAGGTGTACAACACCGAGAAGCCCAAGACGACGTTCGCCGACGTGGCCGGGTACGACGGGGTGAAGCAGGAGATCCGGGAGGTCGTGGAGTTCCTCAAGACCCCGGGCAAGTTCAAGGACATCGGCGCCCGCATCCCCAAGGGCGTCCTCCTCGTCGGGCCCCCCGGTACCGGGAAGACCCTCATCGCCCGGGCCGTGGCCGGCGAAGCGGGCGTCCCCTTCATGTCCATCACCGGTTCCGACTTCATGGAGATGTTCGTCGGCGTGGGCGCGGCCCGGGTGCGCGACCTCTTCCAGACGGCCCGCAAGCAGGCGCCCTGCATCATCTTCGTCGACGAGCTCGATTCCATCGGCCGCAAGCGGGGTGCTGGTCTGGGTGGCGGCCACGACGAGCGGGAGCAGACCCTCAACCAGATGCTCTCGGAGATGGACGGGTTCGAGACCACCGAGGGCATCGTGATGATGGCCGCCACCAACCGGCCCGACATCCTCGACGCCGCCCTCCTCCGCCCCGGCAGGTTCGACCGCCAGATCGTCGTCCCCCTGCCCGACCTGGACGAGCGGCTGCCCATCCTGCAGGTGCACTGCAAGGACAAGCGCCTGGCCGACGACATCGACCTCTCCGTCATCGCCCGCGGCACCCCGGGGATGAGTGGCGCCGACCTGGCCAACCTGGTCAACGAGGCCGCCCTCTTCGCCGTCCGCCGGGGAAGCGCCGAGATCCACATGGAGGACTTCGAGTCGGCCCGCGACCGGGTGCTCATGGGTCAACGGCGCGAGTCGATGGCCATCTCCGACCAGGAGAAGGAAATCATCGCCTACCACGAGGGCGGTCACGCGGTGCTGGCCTACGTGCTCGAGCACGCCGACCCGGTGCACAAGGTGACGATCCT
>JAIVIH010000288.1 GCA_020200615.1 Actinomycetota bacterium
CCTCGTCGCCCCCGCCCCACCACTGGTGGAACGGAGGTCGAAGGGACCGGGCCCACGTTCGCCGCGCCCGCAGGGCTGCTGGGGCAGGCGTGCCCGCCACCGCCAGCCGGGCCGGCCTCGGAAAGCGGCTGGCCTTGCGGGCGATCCACCCCGGCGCGTACGGGGCGTGACCCTGTGCCATCCACGGCAGGGTCGGCAACGTGTCACCCATGGAAGCGACGCCGGCCTGCACCCGCCGCGCCAGGGGGCCGGCGGCGAGGGGTAGCAGCGGCGCCTCTTGCCAGGCTCTAGGCGTTGCCGGGCGAGAAGCCATGGTGGGCGATCTCGAGCTCTTCGGTGGCGGGCTCGGTCGATGTGGCCTCGAAAGACGGCCCCGTCCACTTCACGGCGAAGGCGCCGATCAGGTCCCAGTGGCGAAGACGGGACCCGTCGGCGGCCAGAAGGGTCACGGCCGCCGAACGACGTTCGAGCTTGTTGTTCTGGCCGGCGAAGCCAGTGCCCGAGGTCTTCGCCAGCCAGCCGAACAGGTTGTCGCTCTGGGTGACTCCTCGCTTGAGCACGACGTTGGGCCACGACATCCGGCCCGGGAGCTTATGGACGAACTGGTTCTCGCCCCCCTCTTCCACCGTCTCGACTTCCACGTCGACACTTAGGCCGGAGACCTCGGTGAACGTGCCGATCTCAAGGCCGTCCACCTCGAAAAGGAACTTCCCCGTGGGCTTGGGATCGCGCTGGTACGTGGTGTTAGGCATGCTCGCGAACCGCCTCCCAGGCGCGGTCGTTCAGGTCCGCCACGGAGTCGACCATGCGAGCCCGATCGGCATGGGAGAGGTCGAGCAACGTGTCGAAGTCCCAGTGGAGGTGGTAGGCGAGATAGGCGATCTCGTCCCACAGCTCCTCCTCCGGGACGTGCTGGATCATCGTGCCTTCTGGGCCTTGGCGCGACCGGTACCCGACGAGCGGGGCGCCGCCGCCCGCTTGGCCCGCCCGTTGGTCGCCCTCGTGGCCGGCGTCGGCGCCGGCGGCTCGCTCGCCGGGGGCTCCGGTTCCGGCTCGTCGGGCTCCAGGCTGGCGAGCAACTCGGGGTCGCCGAAATTGATGATCCCGTAGAGGTCCTGGAGGTAGGCCAGATCGGTGGCGAAGAGGCCTTCGATGGTGCGGGTGGTGACCTCCGGCAACGTACCGAGCTCCGTCACCACGCGAGCGAGGATGGCCACGGTGAGGTAGGCCTCGTTCTGGGCCACCCTCGGGTCGCGTAGGGGCTCGATCTCGTCACGTGCGGTCGCCAGCCGCATCACGCCGACGCGATGGAGGTTGCCTTCGGCGTCGATATAGCCCCTGGGAAGGGTGAACTCGTACTCGGTCTGCAGGCTCACGTGACGCGCTTGATGCCCTCGTGCACGATCGTCACCTCTTCCACCCCGATGTCGGTGGAGCTGGCGTCGAGCGAGGGACCCGACACCTTGGACGGCCACGCATTGAGGAAGTCCCACCGGGCGACTTCCTCATAGTTCCGGTCGTACATCACGACCGAGCCGTTCCGGCGGGCGTCTTTCAGCTTCCCCTCCTCGACCTGCTTCCTCCACTCCCACAGGTCCATGGTGTCGGTGATTCCGCGCTTGAGGGAGATGTCCTCCCACGTCAGCCGGCCCGGGATCTTCTGGATGAGCTCGTGGCCCTTCTCGTCGACCACCTTGTGCTCGACGACCTCGTTTTCGGAACCGATCCCGCTGACCTCCGTGAAGAAGGCCTTCAACGTTCCGAGGTCGAGACTGAACGTAAAACCGATTAGCGGGTCGGATTCCCTACCACTCTTGGTTGCCACCTAGGCGTCCTTTCTGCTCCTGCTCCGGGGTGGTCTAATTACTCGGCAGCGGCGCTGCCGCCCTGCCACTGGCTGATACGGAAGATGACGAACTCGGCCGGCTTCACCGGGGCTATGCCGACCTCGACGATCAGCCGGCCTAGATCGATCGAGTCGGGGGGGTTGTTCTCGGCGTCGCACTTGACGAAGAAGGCCTCGTCCGGCGTGGCCCCGAAGAGCGCACCCTCCCGCCACAGGCCGGTGAGATAGGCGTTCAGCGTCCGCTTCACCTTCTGCCACAGGGCGAGGTCGTTCGGCTCGAAGACGACCCACTGAGTGCCGTCCATGATCGTCGTCTCGACCATGTTGAAGAGCCGGCGCACGTTGAGGTAGTTCCAGCTCGGGTTGGACGAGAGCGTGCGGGCGCCCCAGATCCGGATGCCCCGGGTTCCGAAGCCTCGGATGCAGTTCACCCCGATGGGGTTGAGCAGGCCCTGCTCGGCCTTGGTCATCGGCGTCTCGACGTCGAGGGCCCCCCGGACCGTCTCGTTGGCCGGCGCCTTCCAGACGCCCCGGGTCTCGTCGGTTCGGGCCCACACGCCGGCCATGTGGCCGGAAGGGGGCACGCTGATGATGCGGTCACCGTTGGTGGCCACCGGGTTCGCCACCTTGATCCACGGGTAGTACATCGCCGCGAACATCGAGTCGTACCCGGCGACGTTCGCCCGCCAGTCCCGCATGTCCTGCGGCCCGAGGCCCGGGGGCGCGTCGAGGATGGCCATCCGGTTGGCCTCGCCCTCGCAGTGGTTGATGAGGGCGAGCTGAACCGCCTTCCACATGTCCAGGTCGACGGTCCCGTCGGCCTTGGTGGCCGCCGTGATCAGGTCGGGCACCGCGACCATGGTCACGTCGTCGGCGATGGCGAGCCCGCCGATCCCCGAGCGCTCGCTCTCCTTGCCCGCGAAGTCGCTGTCGCGCACCTGCACGGGAGCCATGGGGGCGGGCTCCATGGTGAACGTCCCCGCCGCCAGCTGGGCGCCCTTGGTGGTGTTCTTGACCTTGATCGTCACCAGTGTGGACTCGGCGGTGGCGGTCTCCACGAAGCGGTCGCCCTTGGTGAGGGTGACGTCGTGGTAGGTCTCGAGCGGCGTGTTGCCCGACTCGACCAGGATCGTGAACCGGGCTTCGCCGTCGCCATCGCTCGAGGGTGGCGCAGGCTCGACGGTCACCTGCAGGTCGGGGTCGGGAACCTTGGCCGTGACCTCCAGGGCGGGCTTGCCGTCACCGGCGGCCAGGGCCAGGGGAGGCCGGTCGCCCTTGGGCTGCTCGTGGGGGATGCGAACGATGTAGGCGATCGACCCCCCGTTGTTGAAGTAGCCGTACACGGCGTGGGGGAGCATGGCCCCAGGCGTGAAGCCTCCGTAGAGGCTCTCGAACTGGGTCCAGTTGGTCACCAGACGCGGACGGCGTCCGTCGGGGTCGGTCGGGTCGGTGGGAGCCTTCGCCGTGAAACCGACAAAGGCGGCGACCGCAGTGGCCCCCGAACTGAGCGGCTTCGAGCCACTGTCGATCTCTTCGACGTAGACGCCTGGCGTCAGGTAGGTGGGCATTGCGCCTCCGTGTTCCTTTGGACGGTCATTTGCTATTGAGGGTCTCCATCAGGCCTTCGGTGCTCAAGTTGGTTGCGTAGGACTCGCCGCGATGGAACGGCGGGAACACCCGCATCGTCTGCCCGTCAGCCGAGAAGGCAACGACCTTCACCGACGGAAAGGCGGCGCTGATCGCCCGAGCGGTCTCGGGGCCGTGGGTGTCGTCGAGGTCGAGCACGACCACGTCAGGCAGGGCGTGAACCAAGCGATCGACGAGCGCATCACCCACGTCCTCCTCTGCCACTACCTCACAGCCCTCTTCGCGCAACAGGTCGTCGAGGCCGAGCCTGACGATGTTGCCGAAGTGGCCCAGAAGGACACGCTTCAACGCTCCACTCCCCGGTCGAACCCGACCCCCGCGAGAACGATAGGGACGAGTCGGGAGGCCGGGAAGGGCGAAGGGGCAGACCTTGGTGCACGCCGGCTTGGCTGGCTGCCCTTCGCCGGGGCCCGCGGACGCTACCGCGAAAACGACCCTTGCCTATTGCTGAACCGCGATACCCGCGGTAGACAATCTGTGGACAACGGCTGGGGGAAGAGGGGAAACCGGAGTCCAATTTCTTGAATCGAATCAACGCGGCGGTCTTCGACGAACACGAGATCTTCCGTCGTGGAACAGTCGGCTGCCTCTCGGCGGATCCCATGATTGCCGTGGTGGGGGAAGGCTCGGAGCCGTCGCCTGTCGACGCCGATGTCGCCGTCGTCTCGGTCCGTGTCGCTACGGAGTACTCCTTCGACTTCCCTCTGGTCGTGTGCGATCTGGGCGAGCCGGCGGCCATGGCGCTGACCAACGAGCAGGGCGTGCTGGCCGTCCTCCCACGCCATCAGGTCAGCGCCGACCAGCTGGTCAGCGCCGTCCGGGCGGCCGCCGTAGGCCTCTCCATCAATCCTCGGTTGCGCCTGCCCTCGACACTGGACAGCCGCAGCATCGAGGTCCTGCAGCTCCTGGCTGACGGGGCGGCGACCCGGGAGATCTCGAAGCGCCTGGGCTATTCCGAGAGGACCATCAAGGGGATCATCCGGGAGATCAACCTCGGGCTTGGCGCGCGGAGCCGGGCGCATGCCGTCGCCACCGCTCTCCGCGAGCACCTCATCTGAGGCCCTCGTGACCGACCCCGAGGAACCCTTTGAGCGGGATGCCGACGCCGCCGGGTGGCTGCTTTCGCGGCTGAACGTGCTCGAAGCCCAGGTGGCGGACGCAGTGGAGCGCCGGCGGAAGGCGGCCGCGGAGGCCGGCCAGCCGGGGGATGGCGGGCAGGGGCTGTTCGTCTCCGAGGCCGACGTCGCCCGGCTTCTGGCGTCGCATCCTCCGTCGCCCGATGCCGACGCCCCCACCCGCCTGCTGGAGACCATGGCCGAGGTGGACGAGGACTGGCCGGAGGCCGACCGGTGCGGCCGCGTGGGCCGCACGTTCGACCTGGCGCCCCTCGACCTGGCGATCCTGCTCGTCGCCCTGGCCCCCGACGTCGACCGCCGGTTCGAGGAGCTGTACGCCTACCTGAACGACGACGTGGCTCGGAAACGCCCGACCATCGGGCTCTGTCTCGAATTGTGCGGGATCTCGGTGGCTTCCCATCGCGCCCGGACACGCCTCCGGTCGGACGCTCCCCTCCTGCGCCACCGGCTCCTTCGGGTGGAGGACAACGACCTCCCGTTCCCCAGCCGGGTCCTTCGGGTTCCGGACCGGGTCCTCGACCACCTGGTAGGGAGCGATCTCCCCGACGAGGTCGTGGCGCCGTTGATCCTCCCGCCCCTCGCTGTCGCCTCCTCCCACGCCGAGCTGGTGGAAGCGGCGTTGACCCAGGGCGTCGGCCTGTTCTACCTGCGGGGGGCGCGGGGACCTGCGGACCACGCCGAGGCTGCCGGTGCGCTGGCGGAACTCGGCCTGCGCTTCCTGGCCGTGGACCTGGCCAAGGTGGACCCTCATGCCGACCCGGTGGAGACGGCCGCCGCCATTGCCCGGGAGGCGGGGCTCCTCGAGAGCGGCCTGGTGGTGGGGTCCATCGACGACCTCGTGGCCCGTGATCCGCGCGTCGTCGTCGCCCTGTCCGGCGCCCCCGGGCCTGTTGTCCTCCTCGGTTCCCGGGCCTGGGAACCGGGGTGGACGGCCATGGTCCCGGTGATCCTGGATGTCGCGCCGCCGGAGCCGACGCACGCCGCCGAGGTGTGGCGGGCGGCGCTGGACGGGGACGGGGAGCCTTCGGGAGACCTGACCGCGGCCACGTCGGCGTTCCGGCTCGGCCCTCACCAGGCCCTCCGGGCGGCGTGGGCGGCCCAGGCCTACGCCGCCGCCCACGGCGGGTCCGTCGACGCCGAGGCCGTCCGGGCCGGAGCGAGGGCGCAGAACGGTGGAGGGCTGGAGACACTGGCGCGCCGGGTGCGTCCGCGTGCCACCCCCGACGACCTGGTGCTGGCCGCCGGTCCCTCCGGAACGGGCAAGACCCTGGCCGCAGAGGTGATCGCCGGCTCGCTCGGCCTCGAGCTCTACGTGGTCGATCTGTCGAGCGTGGTTGACAAGTACATCGGCGAGACCGAGAAGAACCTCGAGCGCATCTTCAGCGGCGCCCAGGGCCTCAACGGCGTCCTGTTCTTCGACGAGGCCGACGCCCTGTTCGGCAAGCGCTCCGCTGTGAGCGACGGCCACGACCGCTACGCCAACATCGAGGTCGCCTACCTGCTCCAGCGGATGGAGCAGTTCGACGGCATCTCACTCCTGGCCACCAACCTCAGCGCCAACCTCGACGACGCCTTCGCCCGTCGCATCGACCTACGGGTCGTGTTCCCCCTCCCCGAGGCGGCGGAACGGCGGCGGCTGTGGGAACGCCATCTGCCGCCCACGTTGCCCGTCGCCGACGACCTGGACGTGGCGTTCCTGGCCGATGCCTTCCGGTTGGCGGGGGGTGACATCCGCAACATCACCCTGGCCGCGGCCTACGACGCCGCGAGCCAGGACGAGCCCGTGGGCATGGCCCATCTCGTGCGGGCAACCGCCCGCGAGTACCGCAAGCTGGGCCGGCTCTGCACGGAGGAGGACTTCGGGCCCTACCTTCATCTCGCAGCCGTCTGAAATTCGCCCCTCGCGGCGGGAAGTAGGTTCTGCCCGGTGGCCGCCGACGATGCCCAAGGCGTTGGCCCGGTCATCATCCTGTCCCACCGGGGCCCCGTGCAGTACGAGCGCCAGGACGGGGAGCGGACGGCCGACCGCGGCGGGGGTGGGCTCGTCACCGGCCTGTCCAGCATGGCCGGTCATCTGAAAGACCCCGTCTGGGTGTGCGGCGCGATCAGCGACGAGGACAGGGACGTCACCCGGGAGCACGACGGGGCGGCCTTCGTCCTGGACGAGAAGACCGGCCTGCGGGTGCGCATGGTCGAGGTCGACGCGGACGCCCAGAGCAAGTTCTACGCCATCATCGCAAACCCCCTGCTGTGGTTCATCCAGCACTACCTGTGGGACCTGAGCGACACGCCCAACATCACCCGCAAGGAGATCGACGCCTTCGAGGACGGGTACGAGCCGGTCAATGCCCGGTTCGCGGACGTGGTGGCGGAGGAGATCGAGGCCGCCGGCGGTCGCGCCACCGTCCTGATCCAGGACTACCACTTCTACCTGGTCTCGGACCTGCTGCGGGCCCGATGCCCGGAGGCCTTCCTCCTCCATTTCATCCACATCCCCTGGCCCCAGCCCGACTCGTGGCGGGTGTTGTCGCCGGGCATGCGGGTGGCCATCTTCCGGGGCCTGCTCGGCAACGACGTCGTGGCCTTCCACACGGAGCGCTACGCCAGGAACTTCCTGCTCGGATGCCAGGAGCTGCTCGGCCTGTCTCCCGACCTCAAGCGGCTGACGGTCGACCTGGACGGGAGGACGGTGCGAGCCCGCTGGTACCCGATCTCGGTGGACGCCAACGCCTTCGAGGAGATGGCGGCGTCGCCGGAAGTCCTGGAGCACGAGGAGGCCCTCTCCGCCCGCCAGCGGGACCACCTGATCCTTCGCGTGGACCGGGCCGACCTGAGCAAGAACATCCTCCGCGGCTTCCGGGCCTTCGATCAGATGCTCGACGACCATCCGGAGCTGAGCGAGCGGGTGACGTTTCTCGCCCTGTTGCAGCCCACCCGCAGGGACGTCGCCCAGTACAACGACTACATGGAGAAGATCCGGCGCGTGGTCGCCGACGTCAACCTCAAGCACGGGACGGCGGACTGGCAGCCCATCGACCTGCGGGTGGGGGACGACATGCCTCGGGCCGTGGCCGCCTACAAGCTGTTCGACATCCTGGTCGTCAACGCCATCTTCGACGGGATGAACCTGGTGGCCAAGGAGGCGATCCTGGTCAACAGGCGCGACGGCGTGCTCGCCCTTTCGGAGAACACGGGGGCCTACGAGGAGCTGGGCGCCTTCGCCCTCACCCTCCATCCCTTCGACATCCAGCAGCAGGCCGACGCCCTCTTCAAGGGCCTGAGCCTGGATCCGGCGGAGCGCAAGGA
>JAIVIH010000492.1 GCA_020200615.1 Actinomycetota bacterium
TGATCGAGCGACCGAACGAGCAGGATCAGGAAGCCGCCGCGTAGCCGACGGGAAATCCGATCCACAGGTCTTGACTATTTCTCCGTCGCGCAACGGTGACCAGTTCCTCGCCGGTGGCCAGACTCAGCCGAGGTACGTCTTCAACGCCTCGATCACACCCGGGTAGTGGTCTCGCACGTAGACCGGCTCCAGGTCGTTGTAGCGAACACCCTGCTTGCCCAGCCCCGCCTCGACGATCCACTCGGTCTGGTCGTTGACGGGTTCCGCTGCGGGCAGGTACGGCTTGGGCTCGATGTATCTCCTGAACGTGGCCAGGGTCTCTGCCGGCAGCGCCAGGTTGGGCGCCATGCCCTTGAGGGCCACCGTGACGAGGGTCCGCAACACCTGCCGCTGGTCGCCCTTGCCGACTTTGAGAAACATCTGGGCGGGGTTGAGGTGCGTCAACTGCTGCATCACCTGCAGCGAGTGAAGCATCTTGGTCGCATAGACGGCCGAAACGTTGGGGAGCTCTCGGGCCACCTTGGCCACGAATCGCATGTAGACGTCGAGAGACAGGAGCTTGTCCACATTCTCAGTGCCCAGATCCGCCATCGTCTGCAGCTTCCCCATCGGGATCGCGCTGGTCAATGGCCGGGATTCCTGGTCCTCGGGGAAGAAGTTCAGGTTGTCGATGCCGGCCGCCCCTTGGGCGTTGATGTACATGTTGACCGCGGGCTTGTCGAGCGTGGTCTTGTCCAGATACTCCAGCGTCTTGTCTTGTTGCAGCGTCAGCAGGAACAGCAGGTGGGCGTTTTCCACGGTGAGGTGGTGACCCTGCTCCCGGGCTTGCGAGGGTTCGTTCCTCTTCTCGGCGGTCTTGTACGGCGTCGTCGTGTAGTGCAACAGGTTGTGCTTGTCGCCTTCGACATCCTGGACGTCGAGGGGGACGGTGGGCTGGGTCAGGTCGGCGTTCGAACGCAGCGTCTGGTTGGCGGAGAAGTTCACCAGGTCCTTGCCCGTCGACAGGGTTTCCATCCACGTGTGGGCGGCGAGGAACGTGTTGACGACAGGGATCCTGGCCGGATTTCCGGCCCCAACCTTCGAGAGATAGTCGTTGGGGCCCCGCTTGGCAACCTTCACGTCGACCTGATCGGCGTCTCGCTCGAAATCGGCCACCGTCTTCGTCAGGAGTCGGGGTTCGATCTGATTCGTCCACACGTCGGGCTCAGTCCTGCGCTGGAGCACCATCCTCGTGACCCGGCTCGCCCGCTGAAATCCTGGCACCGGCGTGTCCGGGCCGGAGTCACCCCCTTCGAGGCCCACGAACCCGTCCACGGCAGACCTGCGGACCCGTGGATCCTCCTCCTCCGGCGTCACCGACGGCCCAAAATTGCGCATGACCTCGTCTGCGACGCGGTCGGCTTCCCGCTCGTAGCGGTCACCCGCCGGACCCACCTGCAACTTGGGTTGCAGCACGCCGCCAGCAAACAGACGGCAGACGGCC
>JAIVIH010000028.1 GCA_020200615.1 Actinomycetota bacterium
GGTCTGACCTTGTCTCCATGTTTGTCTCCATGTCCCCAGCCAACGGCACTTTCCTGAGAACCGGCTGTGGCCCGGCCCCGAGGTGCCTGTGAACTTCGGCGGCGGACGGTAGGGCAGTTCGCCGGAAGGGTAGGAACGCCGCCGCAACGCTGGACCACTCCGAGGAGACACCCAACCATGCCTGACGTCTTCGCCCTGCTGTCCGAGGACCACCGGAAGGTGGAAGCCCTGTTCCAGGAGTTCGAGAGCTCCGGCGACCCCCAGGTGGCCCTGGAGATCTGCGGAGAACTCACCATCCACGCCGTCCTGGAGGAAGAGCTGGTCTATCCCGTCCTGGCGATCAAGATCGCCCGGGAGACGGCCGAGGAGGCCAGGCACGAGCACCAGGAGGCCAAGCAGCTGGTGTCTCAGATCGAAGCGGGGGTGGAGAACGGCGACGACATCTCCGGTCTCGTGCAGGAGCTGAAGGCGAGCGTGGAGCACCACGTGCAGGAAGAGGAGACCGAGATCTTCCCCAAGATGGAGGCCGAGCTCCCGACCCTCGTCGAGACGATGGGGGCCGACGTGGTCCAGCGCAAGCAGGAGCTGATGTCGAACATGGCTGACGCCATCGGCGGCTCGCAGCGGCCCAGCACCGTGGGCCAGAAGCCCATGGGCGGCTGATCTGGGGAGCCGCGCAGAAAACGATGAGGCTCCCCGGGTACGCTTCCGTCGTCGAGTGAGTCAGGCGGAGGAGCAATCTGCCCAAGTTCGTCCCCGTCCTCCGCAGGGCTGAGGCCCGGGCCTCGGCCCTGCCGCGTGCACACCGGTTCAATGCCGCCCTCTATGCCTTCGCTCTGATGGGGCTGGGTCTGATCGCGGCCGAGGTCCGCCAAAACGACGGCGCCGACCGCCAGGTGCGATCGCTCCCACGGGTCGTCACCGAGACCACCCAGCCCAAACCGGCGGAATCCGTCAGGCCGCGTCCGGTCCAGGAGGCGGCGCCCGCGTCGCCCAGCGAGCCGGTCGTCAGCGCCACCGAGGACGGGTCCAGCGGGACGGGCCCGGTCACGGCGGGCGTGCCGGCTACGGACGGGTCAGGGCAGGGAGCTGAGATCCTCAGCACCACGACCGAGACGGTGACTTTCGAAACCGTGGAAGTGCTGGCGGAACTGACCGGACCGGCGGACGCCGCGCCCCCTTTGCCTCCGCCCGTCAACTACGTGCCGCCGGCGCCCCTGTCGCTCGTTCCTCCGGCCGGCGCGCCCACCCTGCCCAGGCCGGGGTCAGACTTCAACGCCCTGCCCGACGGGTCCCCGATCGTTCCCGGCCCCTCAATACGGCCGCCCGGCGACCTGGATCTGGATCTGGAGGAGCCGTCGGAGCCGTCGGACCCGACCTTCTCGGGCCCGACGCCGGCCAAAGCACCTGCGTAAGCCGGATCCCCCAGCACCACCGTCTCCGCTGATATCTCGGCTGCCTCCGGATCGGGGGCACCGAGCAGCACTAGGAGTTCGGTGGCGCCGTGGGTCTCAGCCAGCCGGGAGATTGCCTCCTGGCTCTGCAGGTCCATGGCGCCGGCTGCGGTTCAGACGAAGCACTCCGTGGCGACGAACACCACATCGCCTCCCGCAGCCTTGACGCAGGCGGCGATGGCTGGGCCCGAGATGCCGTCCCGTTCGCCGAGAGCGATGACCTTTCTACCTGCCAGCATGCACACTCACCCCCTCTCGGCCGTGAGGCGCGCCAGCGATTCGTCCACCCAGTCGCGCAACGCAGAGGCGGTGACGTCGGCCCCGTCGAGGCGGTCGACCTCCTGGCCGTCGTGGAACATGAGGAAGGCGGGCAGGCCCATGACCTTGAGCTCCATGCACAGCCGGCGGGCCTTGGGCGCCTCCAGCTTGACCACCTTGAGATCTGCCGACTTCTCCTCGGCCAACCTCGCGACATCGGGCATGAGGGCCATGCAGGGGACGCACGACGTTCCCCACACATCGACCAGGGTCACACCCTCGGCGACCAGGTCGCGGAACGTCTCCTTGGTTGCTTCGACCATCAAGTACCTCTCGCGTTGCGCTCGAGCACCACGCTCATTCCATCGGACAGCTGGCTGAGGCGCCCCAGGAAGAGGCTGCCCTTGGCCAACAGCATGATTCTGCCCGCATCACCTTCGGTAAGGCGATTCCGGGCGTGGGGCAGGTAGCAGAAAGCCGACGCCAGGTGTCCCTGAGTGGGGGAAAAGCCGGGCATGCCTCTGGACTCGACGAAGCCGGCGATGCCGTCCCGCTCGATGTCACCCCTGCGGGCGGCGAGGGCGGCGATGGTCCGGTAGTTCCGCTCGGGGACGTTCCCGGACCCCTGGGGCTCGGTGATCTCCGGGTTGTGGAGCTCGGTGGCGAAGTCGTCCACGTCGGTCGTGGTGAGCCCCAGGCGGGTGAGGGGCTCGATGGCTAGGGCCTCCATGATCTGGGGGTTGGCCCCCCCGGCGGCCACCCGATGGCGGCCGACGGCGTCCAGCCGGACGCGCGGGGACACGCCGTCGTCCCGCTGGACCAGAGCGGCGGCCCCGCCCAGCACGTCCTCGAGGACGGGCAGGTCGTGGCTCAGGTGGCCCTGGAACTTCATGCCCAACTTGGCCAGCGAACCGCCGGCGACCACCGCCACCCGCTCGAACACACCCGCCGCCACCAGGCTGGACGCGATCACCAGGGCCGGGATGGGTGCGGCGCAGAAGTTCTTGACGTCGGCGCCCGAGGCCTCGGTCAGGCCGGCGATGCCGGCCACGGTCTTGCCCAGGTTGCCCCCGCCCCGTTGATAGCGGTCGCCGATGGCCTCCTCACCGCAACCGATCACGTAGTCGATGGAGGCGGGGTCGATCCCGTTGCGATCGAGGAGGTGGAGCAGGGAGAGGGTGGCGGTGACCTTGGAAGCCAGGTTCTCGAGGAGCACGTGGGCCGCTAGGGACTCGTCGTCCAGCTGGCCGGCGCGGATGGTCCCGGCCAGGCGCCCGTCCCGGGTGTGGAGGGTGAGGACCCCAGGCTGCTTGGCCACGGTCTCGACATCGCCCACTGCGCGCTCGATCCGGTCGACGCCGAGGGTCTTGGCCAGGGCGTGGGTGTTCAGGGCGGCGGCCGCCCGCTCGGCCACGTCGGGCGCCAGGGTGATGAGGTCGAACTCGTCCACCGCCGCCAGCAGTCCCAAGAGCTCGACCTCGGGGATGACCTCGCCCGACGGTCCGACGCGGTCCCCGCCGGTGGTGACGGCCGTCCACGGCCGGGCGGGCAGGTCGCGAGGATGGACGGATCCGATGTACGCCTGGTGGGGCGGGTAGGCCACGGCCTCCTCGAAGGTGCGGAGGGAGGTGAGGAAGGCTTTCTCGACGTCGGGGTTCTTGGGCAGCTCGCGGCTCGGCTTGGACCCGAGACGAGCGAGCCCTGGGGCATGGGCCAGCACTTGGGTCGCGGCCCGCACCACCACGGTGGGCACGGTTGGTTCGGCTGTACTCACTGAATCGCTCGCCTTCGTTCGCTCATCGGCTCAGCTTTTCACTTCGAAAATGGTCGGCTCGTGGACGGAGGTGGACACCGCTTCGAGGGCCGTCTCCACCAGCCGGCGGCGCCAGGCGTGCTCGGCCTCCGGATCGAGGGACGGGTCGCCCGCGGGATAGGGAATGCCCCGGGTGGGGACGATCCGGGGCGCTCCCACCCGGACGGCGATGGACGTGAGGTTGCACAGGAGGGCGGTCGGAATACCCGCCCGCTCGAGCTCTTTGGCCAGCGTTGCCCCGCAACGCGTTCCCGTCCCTCAGGTGGACGTGAGGATCGCCGCGCGCGCTCCCGAACGGCGGAGGTCGGCGGCCCACTCGATCCCGAACCGCTGGGCGCTGCCGACAGCGGTGCCGTTCCCGGCCGTGACGAGGTACGCAGGGTGCAGGCTCCCGATCCGGCCCTCGGACTCCAGCTCACGGGCCACGTCGAGGGGCAGGATGCGGTGCGGGTCGGCGTTGGCCCACTGGGTGGAGAAGCCCCCGTGGACCGAGCGCCACTCGCCCGCGGCCAGGGCGTCAACCCCCTCCAGGGGGTAGCGGAGCCATCGCGTGGCCCGGGCCGACTCCAGGCCATCGGGGTTGGCGTCGGGCACGAGCGCACCTTCGGTGACCAGGGCGACAACCGCGGTGGCCACGTCGTCCACCGGAGCCGCGGGCGCCACCCGGTCGAAGCGGGGGAGGGGCACCTCGGTCACGTCCCGGTCACCCCCCAGCCGGGCCAGCACCATGTCGACCGCCCGCTCGGCGGCGTTGCGTTCGACCAGGACGTTCCGCCGCGGGACCTTGCCGACGCGACCGTCGTCGGCGGTGAGCGTCTCTCCTGCAGCGAGCTTGGCCGCTGCGGCGGCCAGCCGTTCGAGCGAAGGGCCCATGGTGCGGGCCGCCTCCCCGGCGGCCACCACGGGTGCCGCACCGGCTTCGTCCACCCCGGGGTTGTCGCCGTGGAGCGCAGCCACCGCGGCGAGCCCGGTGGCCTGGGCGGCGGCCACCAACCGGGCGCAGGCCAGGCCGTAGCGACCGCTGGTGAAGGCGGGCCCTGCGACCAGCAGATCCGGCTCGGCCGCCTGCACCAGGGCGAGGACCTCTTCGGTGACAGCCGGCCCGGAGACGGCGTAGTCGTCACCGCAGAAGACGGTGGCGACGACCTCGAAGCCCGGCCCCAGGAGGTCGGCCAGCTTGCGGCCGGGCCCCACGGGGCCAGGACGGGAGTCGGCCCCCGTGTTGGCCGCGTCCTCTCCTCCAAGCCCGGCGAAGAACTGGTTCACGTAGTGGACGACCCGGATGGGCCCGTCGTGTGGTGCCCGCTCGGCGAGGGGCGCCCCCTCGGTCGCGTCCTGCTCGCGGCAGGTCAGCCGGCCCCACCCCACGGGGCTGTCGGAGCCGTAGATCACGGCCACGGGCAGTATCATCTCGGCCGTGGCCGGCACGTCCAGCAGGGCCAGGCGCTCGCCGCCCAGGGCCCGGTCGACCGCCGGCAGGGTGATCCTCTCGTCGTAGTTCCCGGAGCTGACCATGGCTGTCGCCCGGTTGGGAGGCACGACGATGGGCGGCCCGGTGCCGTCGGGCCCCGCCATCTCGGCGAAGATGCCGACGGCTGTCACGCCCCGCTCCTCGAGGGCGTCCATCTTGAGGGCCATGTCCCCGTCGGCGTTTCCTCCCCCCTCCTTGGTGACGACGGCGGCGTCCCATCCAAGGGCGGCGCCCAGCGTGCCGGCGTGGGCCGACGTGAGCTCCTTTTGGGTGGCCTCGACGGGCTCGGGTGAGATCACGAGCCCGGCGAACGTCAGGTCCTGACCGTCGCGACAGCGGAGCTCGGCCAGCACCGGGTGGTTCTGGTGAACGAAGGTGGGGTTCTTGAGGGCCGGGTGCCCGAACTGCCCGCTGACCACGGCCCCGTCCTCCACCTCGGTCGCATCCAGGAGAGTGGGGAGGGAGGTCCCGAAGCTCCGGCCGTAGACGTACACGTCCTTGAACGAGCCCTGGGTCTGCAGGTTGGTGATCGCACCCACCCGGGGGAGCGCCCCTTGCCCGGCCCGGGCTCCTGGGGCCACCGCCGGCAGCTCCTCCACCTCGTCCGGCTCGGCGTCGAGGGCGGCGTCGGCCAACCGCACGGCCGCCTTCAGGAGGCCCAGCCGCAGGGCGCGGTCGACCTCGGCCCAGTCCGCTTCGGGAGCGGGGACGAATTCGACGACCAGGTTGTGGGTCGAACCCAGGGGGGAGAGGGCCGCGCCCGGGCCCGAGAGGTCCACGAGGGCTTCCTGAGCACGAGGCAGGTAGCCGGCCGCCACCACGGCTGCACCCCGGAGGACGTGCGTGACCCCACCACCGGCGGCGCGGGCGGGACCGACGAAGCCGGGGAACATGCCGCCTCCCCCCGCAGCCTTGGTGCGAGGCTCCACCGCGTCCAGCACCTTCACGATGCGGGCTGAGTCGCCGGGGGATACCCACGACACCTCCACCGAAGCGAGGGCAGGCGAGGTGAAGCAGGCGGCGACATCGTCGGGGGCCACGGTGAGGTGGCTGTCCTCGAAGCTGGTTGCGTTGCCGAGGCTCACCGCTCGCACGTGGTGAACCATCCGGGTCAGGGCGGTCTTGAGGGCAGGTTCGGCTGGCATCAGGGGGGCACGCTACCGAGAATTGCGATACTGCAGAAGTGGGGGAAGCGGCCCGGCGGTGGCGACAGCTGGTGCGGGCCCGGATGGCGGAGATGGACCGCTTGCAACCGGGCGCAAGTCCCCTGGCCAATCCCGCGTTCTGGGACCGCCGGGCGCGCCGGTTCGCAGCAGGCCCCATGCGCTCGGCCGAGGGCGACCCGCTCCTGTCCCGCCTGCGCCGGGCGGTCACCCCTGCCCGCAGCCTCCTCGATGTGGGATCGGGACCGGGGCGGTTCAGCCTGGCCCTCGCCCCACGGGCCCGATCGGTGGTGGCCGTGGATCCCAGCCGGCGGATGCTGGCCATCCTGCGACGGGAGGCCCGGGAGGCGAACCTCGGCAACATCCGCACCGTCACCGGCGCCTGGGAGGACGTGGACGTCGAGCCGGCCGACATCGTGCTCTGCTCCTACGTGCTCCCCCTGATCGCCGAGGCCGGCCCGTTCCTCACCAAGCTCGACCGCTCGGCCCGCCACCGGGTCTTCCTGTACCTCGGCGCCTTCGCCAGCGACGCCATGGCCGACCCTTTCTGGCGGCACTTCCACGGCGCCCCTCGCCGCCCCGGTCCCAGCTACCTCGACGCCGTGGCCGTGCTCGACGAGCTGGGCATCCGTCCTGACGTGGAGGTGGTGGAAGTCACGGTCCGCACCCGGCACCCCACCCTGGAGGCCGCGGTGGAGAACTACCGCGACGCCCTAGTGCTCGCGAAGACGCCAGCCGTGCGCCGGGAGCTGGCCCGCCTGCTGGAACCTTGGCTCCAAGCGGCCGATGGAGGCCTGCGACCGCCGTTTCGGAGCCACCCGGCGGCCGTCCTCAGTTGGTCACCGGCGGGGGCGGGGCGATAAGCCGGGCGTACAGTACGCGGCCCATGACCCGGCAGCGAGGTGGTGGAGGTCGACGGGTTCCTCGGCTACCCGGACCTGTCGGTGACCCCGACCCGGCGTCACCGGCTGCCGAACGAGGAGGAGCACGCGTGGGCACGGGAAGTCCTTCGCGTCGACCCCGAGCTCGCCCGCCGCCTCGACGAGGGCGAGCTGAGTACCTACCGGCCCCTGCCCCCACTGGCCAGCAGGGCCACGCCGGACGGATCCGTCGACCGGGCGGTCACGGTGGGCCTCCGCGAGGTCACTCCCAAAGGCGTACGCCACCGGGTGGTGGCCGTGCGGGCCGCCGACGGCGAGGTGCTGGACGACGTCCCCGGTCTGCCGGAGGGCGACCGGGAGTTCGGCGTTCCTGACGGGCCTGAGTGCGGGCCCGGCAGCGGCGACAGCCAGGCTCGAGTCCGTGTCTGGCGGGGCGAAGAGCTGCTGTGGGACCTGCTGGTGGTGCGCCCGTCGGCCTCCTCCGGCGTCAACGGGTCGGGGGTCGAGCTGCGGACCGTCGACTACCGGCGGGTGCGGGTCCTGCACCGGGCCCACCTTCCCGTACTCAACGTGGCCTACGAAGGGCCCGAGCGGCCCTCTGAGCGGGGTGCCGGGCCCGAGCGGCCCTCTGAGCGGGGTGCCGGGCCCGAGCGGCCCTCTGAGCGGGGTGCCGGGCCCGAGCGGCCCTCTGCGCGGGGTGCAGGGCCGACCCACCGGCTCTGGCTCAACGAGGAGGCGTGCTTCGAGGCGGAAGGTGACGAGCCGGTGGCTGGCTTCCGGGTCTGCCAGCAGCCGCCCACCACCATCCTCGAGCGGGGCGAGGGCGGTGGCGCTTTCCGGGGGGTGGCCCTCTTCGTAGACGGAGACGAGCTGCTGATCGTCAGCCAGCTGCAGGCGGGATGGCACCGGTACGTGAACGAGTGGCGGCTGGCATCGGACGGGACCATCCGCCCCCGCCTGGGCTTCTCGGCCGTGACCAACCCCTGCACCGGTGAGCCCCACATCCACCACGCCTACTGGCGGCTCGACTTCGACGTGGTGGCCAGCGACAGCAACCAGGTGCAGGAGTTCAACGACCCCACCCTGCCCGGCCAGCTCAGCCCCTGGCACACCATCCGCTACGAGGTTCGCCGTCCGCGCGACCCGGAGCGCCAGCGCCGCTGGCGCGTCCGCAGCATCCGCATGCCGCACGGATACACGCTCGTTCCCGGCGCCGGTGACGGGAGCGCGGACGCTTATGGCGTAGGCGACGTCTGGATCGTGGCCTACCACGGGGACGAAATCGACGACGATCAGGGCTGCACGCGCGATCCCGCCGATTCCCGTGCCCATCTCGACCGGTTCGTTTCGGGCGAGATGCTCGAGCGCCAGGACGTGGTCCTCTGGTACTCAGCTCATGTCCGCCAGGACGCAGACGCCGCCCCCGAGGGATCCGGAGGCCGCGTGGGCCCCGACCTGGAGCCCTACAACTGGCGGCCGCCGTCCGAGCGGGGGCCCTACATCCCGATCGAGCCCCCTCCTCAGGACGACCCCGACGACGACGACCCGGGCCCGCCGCCCTCGGAGCCGGCCGCTACCGAGTAGCGGAGGGTCACCCCCCTGACGACCGGGGTTTGCGAAGGATCGGTGGTCGACAGCCGCATCCGGTACTGGGCGAAGCGCCCCCGCAGGGTCGGGGGATCGGACACGGGGGCCCAGTCCGACCATCCCGAGTCCGGCTCCTTGGCGTCACCGGCCCGCATCTCGGCCACCAACGCGGTACCCGGCGGCAGGTCAAGGTCGAAGTCGCACGCCACCCATACGGCGGGCTCACCGGCGTCGTGGACCCGGGAGGTGAACGTCCCCTGCGGGCGGTAGGGCGACATGCGCATCCACTCCACCGTGACGGGCCCGTCCCCCAGGCTTGCGTTGCTGGCCAGCGGCCGCATGTAGCCCACGATGGGTGCCAGCTGGTGGGCGACGCGCTCCCCGGCGATCCAGTATTCGACGTCGATGACGTTCCAGTCGATCCGAAACCGATGGGGTGAGCCGAGGAAGCTGGCCGAGAGCCGGTTGTCCTCGGCGATGAAGAAGTGGCTCCGGGCGTAGAGTGCGGGCGCTTGTTGAAGGTGGCCACGAACTCGAGCGATCGGTCGGCGCCGAAGACGTTGACGTAGCCGGCGCGGGTCCCGCTGAGCCGGAGGCCCTCCTCGACCACCTCCGCCGTCCCCCCTTCCTTCCACTCCTCGACGAACCAGTCGGCAGGCAGCGCCTCACCCCTGAAATCGGCGACCACCTTGGGCTGGAGGATGACCTCGGCCCCCTCGGACGTGACGGCGACGTGAATGCCCTCCTCCGCGAAGCCGGCGCCGAAGGCGACCGGGTCGCGGTCAGCAGACTCGAGCACGGGGGCTGAGGGGGTAGGGGCCACGCTGGGCATCGTCGCGCGCGACCGCCCGGTTGCTACAGGCGGCTCCCCCATGCGGAGAAATCCCCGGAGCCGCGCCCAGCGAGAAGTTCTCGCCCGCGGGCGAACTCCGGTCGTTCCCGGGTGTGAACGCGGTAGAATGGAATCCGAGACCGGGTCCATGTCTCGGGACCGTCTTGTCCGGGCCGCGGCGTCGGCCAGCGGGATAAGTTCATCGTTTGTTTCCAGTTATCGTTGCAGAATGCCCACACTCAATTTTGCGAAAGGACCGCACCCATGAAGCTTGCCTTTCTCAGGAGCAAGATCTCCAAGGAGCAGCTCGAGAAGGAGGCGGCGGAGGAGTTGGAAGCGGCCATGGCCCGAGCCACGCCCCCGACTGAATCCGAGCGCACCTGGGCCCACGCCGAAACCGGTGAGGGGCGAAACTTCTCCCCGCTTCCGGAGGAGGGGCTGCGGGAGCCCGTGGAGCCCTACCCCGCACCTACGGCTCCCTCCGAGGCCTCCCAGGCTCGAGCGGGCGCCGTAGTCGACGTCGACGAGCTTCGCACCGAGCTGTGGGCCGACCCTGAGGAGGACGAAACCGGTACCGCCCAGGCCGGGCCCGACGACTTGGACGATGTCGACCTCGACGATGTCGACCTCGACGATGTCCCGCCCGGGGGGCAAGCGCCTCCCGATGTCCACTCCCGTCCCGCACCGCGGCCTGCCGGCAACAAGAAGGCAGCAACGGCCACCGTGGCCCGCGGCGCCAAGAAGCCGGCGGCCAAGCGGGCTGCGCGTAAATCTCCCGGATCGACGCGTACCCGCGGCGTCTAGAACAACAACGCCGGCCTGACTGGAGAGGACGCCTCGCAGGCGCCCTCTCGGTCACGCCTGGGAAGGGCCTTGACCGTTCTCCGTCCGGTCGTCCTGACCTTCGATGGTGAAGACCTGGGTGAGACCGCAGATCTCCAGCACCTTGGCCGTGGCCCGCGTGGGCGAACGCAGCACCACGTCGCCCCCCGCCCCCCGGAACAGCCGGAGGCTGGCGACGAGAGCCGATAGCCCGGATGAGTCGATGAAGGTGAGGCCTTCGAGGTCGAGCGTGACCTGACGCGCCCCCTCGTCGTAGAGCCGCTTCAGGCCCTCTTCGTACGTGGGGATGGTCACCATGTCGAGCTCGCCCAAGAGGCCGACCGTGGCGTTTCCGCCATCGGCCCAGATCCGCAGCTCGAACCCCTGCGTTGAGCCCGTTCGGAGCACGGGCTCAACTTCCGGAGAGCCGGCCGTCATGACGCTTGTGGAACCTCCCACTCGACGGAAAACTGCTGCTCGTCCTCCTCTAGGCGCGGATCCGGGTTCGGCCACGATGGGAACTGCGGTCGGTAGGCCCCGGCATCGGGCTCGCCGTCCGGGGACGCTTCCGTGCGGAACGGAAAGGTCATGGCCTCGATTCCTCCGGGAGTGCGACGAAGAGAGTCTGCCTCCGCAGGAGGTTGAACGCCGCGTCGGCGTCGATGCCTTCCCTCACCATGATGATCCCCTTGGCCTGCCCGATAATGTCCCGCGACTCCAGGGCTTCATTCAGTTGATCCACGAGAAGTCGGGTGCGCTCATAGGCGCTGGCGTTGGCCAGCGTGATGGCGGCTTGGTGACTGAAACTGGCCGCCACTTGCTGGTCGGGTTCGGCGAATCGGCCGTCCCGGGAGTAAAGGTTGAGGGCACCGAGGATGCGGGACCCCACCTTCAGCGGAGCCGAGTAGGACGCGCTCACCCCCTCCTCCGCGGCCCGCTTCGTGAACTCGGGCCAGCGCGTCTCGGAAGCCATGTCGTCGATGCGGAGGAACTGGCCCGTCTTCACCGCGTCGATGCAGGGGCCCCTCCCGATGCCGTACTGGATGTCGTCTACGCGGTCGGCGAGGTCGTCGGTGGCCGCCCGAGCGGGCGTGCGGCGATTCTCGGTGAGGGTGACGCCGCACGTGTCGCACGCGGGAATGGTGGCGACAGCCATCGCCGCCACCCGCTGAAGGGACGTGTCGAGCGTCGCCTCGCTGAGGAGCAGGTCGTGCAGACCGCGCAGGTCGAGAGTGAGATCTTCCGTGTCGGCCATCGGCACCTCGCGCCAGCAAGTAGCGGACCGCGGGGTACCAACGCTCACGCGAGCAGCCCGTCGGAACAAAAGGGTTCTCGACGGCTGGCGTTTCAACCGACAGCGCGACGATACCAGCGTCAGGGTTTCAATACGACCTTGATCGCCCCGTCAGCCTTCTTTTGGAACATGTCGTAACCCTTCGGCGCCGCGGCGAGGGGGAGTTCGTGGGTGGTCAGATCACCGACGCCCAACGGGTCTTCCTCGTTGAGGAGGGGAAGGATGTCGTCCGTCCAGCGGCGGACGTTGGCCTGTCCCATGCGCAGCGAGATCTGCTTGTCGAACAGGTCACCGATAGGGAACAGGGGGACGGCGCCGGCGTAGACGCCGGTGATCGACAGCGTCCCGCCGCGGCGGATGGAGCCCATGCAGGCGTGAAGGGCGACGAGCTTGTCGGTCTGCGCCTTCACCGTCGTCAGCACGCTGTCGGCCAGTGACCCGGCGGCCTCCATGCCCACGGCGTCGATCCCCGAGTCGACCCCCCGACCGTCGGTGAGCTCGCATACCGCCTCGGTGACGTCGTCCACGTCGCTGAAGTCGAGGGGCTCGATCCCGTGGCGTTGGGCCATGGCCAGCCTATCGGGGACCTGATCGACGCCGATCACCCGGCCCGCGCCCTGGTACCACATCTGGCCGATGGGTCCCAGTCCCCACACCCCCACGGTTCCCCCCGGGGGCACGTCGGCGTAGGCCACTGCTTGCCAGGCGGTGGGGAGAACGTCGGACAGGAAGAGGTAGCGGCTGTCCGGCCCCTCGTCGGGCACCTTGATGGGCCCGTAGTGGGCCTGGGGCACCCGGAGATACTCGGCCTGACCGCCGGGAACCTCCCCGTAGAGGAGGGTGTAGCCGAACAGGCTCGCCCCCTTCCTGGTCTCCTGGTTCTGGGTGGTGTCGCACTGGGACTGGAGGCCGCGGTTGCAGTAGAAGCACGAGCCGCAGGAGATGTTGAAGGGAACCACCACCCGGTCGCCGGGCGAAAGGTGGGTTACCTCCGAGCCGACCTCCTCCACGATGCCCATGGGCTCGTGGCCGAGGATGTCGCCCTCCTTCAGGACGGGCCACAGCTTGCTGTAGAGGTGCAGGTCGGAGCCACAGATGGCCGTGGAGGTGATGCGCACGATGGCATCCGTCGGCTCCTTGATGCTGGGGTCGTCGACATCGTCGACCCGGACGTCTTCCTTCCCGTGCCATACCAGTGCCTTCATGGTTCCAACTCCTTCGTGGAATTCGACGTGGGGGACGACTGAGCGTTCAGACCGCTTCTCGCTCCTCACGGAGCCTGAGCCCGGGCTGCACGAACCGGCGGGCCAGCGCCGGCGTCGGACCTTCGGCTCCCGCCGCCAGCCCCTCCAGCAGGTCGAGGACGGCCTCGTGGGCGGTCACCCGAGGAGACCAGCCCAGGTCGGTACGGACGCGGGTCGAGTCCAGGA
>JAIVIH010000029.1 GCA_020200615.1 Actinomycetota bacterium
GTCCAGACCCTGCTCAACCTCTACGCCACGTCGGTGGTCACGTCGGTGGCCTACGACGCGGCCCGTGAGGTGGCGGGTGCCGACGGCGGTCCGGCGGCCGTTGCGCGGGCCGAGGGGCGGGCTCGCCAGCTCCTCGGCCGCTTCGGCCAGGACGTGACCTTCGAGTGGTCCTCGACGAGCGACGACGTGGTGTTGCGGGTGCGGGGCCCGGTGCCGCGTGTGCTGTTACCCGTGCAGCGGGGGCCGGTGGCCTTCGGCCAGATCGACCGCACGGTGCGCCTGCGCGTGGAGCGCTTCCAGTGAGCCGACTGCGGCGGGACGAGGCCGGACAGTTCGCCGGGATCGAGGTTCTCCCGTTCGGGCTCCTGGTCTTCGTGGTCGGAGCTCTCCTGGCCGCCAACGCCTGGGCCGTGGTCGACGCCAAGCTGGCCGTGGCGTCGGCTGCGAGAGAGGCCACGCGGGCCTACGTCGAGTCGCCACCGGGATCCGACCCCCTGGTCCGCGCCGACGCCGCCGCTCGTTCGGCGGTCGCCGGTGTCGGTCGGGACCCGAGCCGGCTGGTTCTCACACCGCTGGAGGCTGACTTCACCCGCTGTGCCGAAGTCAGGTTCGAGGCCAGCTATCCCGTGCCCATGCTCACGGTTCCGTTCGTCGGCGGGTACGGGCAGGGCTTCACCGCGACTGCCCGACACGGCGAGATCGTCGATCCGTTCCGCAGCGGCCTGCCTCGGGGAGCTCGACGGTGTGACCTCGGCAGCTGAGCCGCGGCCGCAACGGGGGAGCGCGCTCCTGCTGTTCCCGGCGGGCGTCCTGATCGTGATCGTGCTGGCGGCGATGGCCGTCGACACGTCCATCGCGTTCCTCGGCGAGCGCGAGCTGGCCGGAGCCGTGGCCGCGGCGGCCAACGACGCCGCCACCGAAGCGATCAGCAACCGCGCCTTCTACGACCGGGGCCAGATAGAGCTCGACACCGGGGAGGTCGAGCGCGTAGCCGAGGCTCGAGTGCGGGGCAGCGTGGACGCCGGCCGTCACCGGGACCTGGCTGTGCGGGCGACGGTCGTCCGCCCCGCCAGCGGCTGCGCGTGGGCCCTGACCGTGGAGGCCTCGGCCCGGGTCGACTACCTCTTCGCCCGTGCCCTGCCGGGCGGTCCCGACGAGGCGACCGTCGACGCCCGTGCCACCGCCAGCCCCGTCGAGGAGGACGCGCCGTGCTAGCGGTGCGCTCGTTAGCTCGTAACATCTTGAAAAACCATGAAATAGACTGTAACGTGGCCACATGGAGGTGCGGTCGTTCACTGACGAGCGGGGGCGCCCCGTAGTCGAGAAGCGAGCGGCAAGCACCGAGGAGGCCACTCGGCTGCGACGTGAGGCCGACCTCCTCGAGGTGGCGGCTCACCCCGGGCTCGTCGAGCTGATCTCCATCGATGACGCACCAGAGCCTCGGCTCCGCACCGGCCGGGTGGACGGACCGTCTCTCGCGGATGTCCAGGGGCTTGGCGTCGACGAGGTGGCCGGCGTAGTGGCGGCGCTGGCGTCGACCATCGCCGACCTGCACGCCATGAGCCTGGTGCACGGGGCCGTCGCCCCCGAGCACGTTGTGCTCGACGAGGAGGGTCGGCCCGTTCTGTGCAGCCTGGGTTACGGCGGCCTCGCCGGGGAGCGATCCTCGTTCGCTCCCGAACTGGACCCGCCCTTCATCGACCCCGCCCGGGCCGACGACGACCGGCTCGACCCTGCGCTCGACGTGTACGGGTTGGGGGCCCTTCTCGCCCTGCTCCTGGGCCGGTCGGATGGGCAGAACCGGCGGTCGGCCGACGGATTGGCCCGTCTGGCCGAGAGAGCGACCGCCGAGCAGCGCACCGATCGCCCCAGCGCTCGGGAAGTGGCGGACGCGGCCCACAACGAAGTACGAGGGGCTCGGCTTCCACGCCGCGCCGTTTCACCTCCGGACCCTGAAGACCTCGGGTCGAAGTCCGAAGCCCCTCGTCAGCCCCTGGAGGGTTGGCGTCGCGCCCAGATTCCCCGGGGCTCAACCCTCCGGGGCCGCCCGCGCCGGCTAGTCGTGTCCCTCACCGCGCTCGCGGGCGCGGTTGCCGTACTCCTCTTCCTCCGATCGAGCGGGCGAGATCGACCGTCCCACGCGCTCCAGATGCCCGAGGTCCCACCACGGCGTGAGAGCCCTCCGACCACGGTCGCCGAGCGGCCACCGGTTCGAGCTACGGAACCGGTTCGGAGTGGCTGCGCCCCGGTTGACGCTCCGATGACGGCCGACATCGACCGAGACGGCTGCGCCGAAACCGTCCGCTTCCAAGATGGTGTCGTCGAAACCGGCGGAATGAGGTGGACGGTGGGCCAGCCGGGCGATCTCGCCGCCGTCGGTGACTGGAGCTGCGCCGGGTCCCGGTCGCTGGCGCTGCTCCGTCCGGCGACCGGTGAAGTCTTCGCCTTCGACGGCTGGGCCGGCGCCGGCCAGGACATCCACGCTCCGGCGTTGGCTCAGGTGGGGGGAGGGCGCGCTCTGCGTGCGGCAGACCTCGACGGCGACGGCTGTCACGAATTGGTGGTCGAACGAGCCACCGGCGGGCCCGCGGTACTGCAGGCGCAGGCCAGCCCGCCGTGAGCGGCCGAACCGCGCTGGGGCGATGGCTGCTGGCCGTCGCCGGGGCGATCCTGGTCCTTCAGGCTGCGGGCGGGGGTGCTCTGGCGACGCCGCCCCTCGCCAGGCCGGGAGCCTGGGTCCACTGGCTGGTGACCGGGGATCCGGTCGTGACCGCCCTGGCCCTCCTGCGCCTGGTCGCCCTCACCGCGGCGTGGTACCTGCTGGCCGTGTCGCTCTTGGGGATGGCCGTGCGGTTGCTCCGGTCGGCCCGTCTGGTGACCTTGGCCGACCAGCTGACCGTCCCCGCCGTGCGCCGCCTCTTGGTTGCCGCCGCCGGAGCCAGTCTGGCCACGACGGTGTCGCCCACGTTCGCCCTCGCCCTCGGGCCCCATCCTCCGGCGGCCGTGGCCGGCCCTACCCACCCCCAGGCCGCGGCCGCCGGACAGCCGACCGAGGACAGCCGGCCTCCCCCCACGGTGACCATGCGCCTCCTGCCGGGGGGCGAGGACCCCCCGCCGCCAGCGGCTCCACCGGCTGCGCCCGAGCCGCATCCGGAGGCCCCCGGCAGGGTGAGCGTCGATCCGACGTGGGGTGTGCAGCCGGGCGAGTGCTTCTGGTCGATCGCGGAGGACACGCTGGTCCGGGCGTGGGGCCGGCTACCCTCGGAAGCGGAGGTCGTGCCCTATTGGCGAGCGCTCATCGAGACCAACCGCGCTTCGCTCGTCGATCCTGGCAACTCGGACCTGATCTTCCCCGGGCAAAGATTCACCGTGCCGCCGACCCCAGCGTCCTGACCGTGACCGTGCCGGCCAAGCCGACGGAGGAAAGGGTGGGCTTGCCTCCGCCGGCCTAGCTGGCGGCTGACCGGCTGGCGCCGGTCGTTCCCGTGCCCATCGCGCTCCGGTGTCCGCCGCACCGGGCGCGATGTCCGCCGCCGGGAAGCTCCATCCCCATCGTCTGAGCGGTGCCCGCTCGAAGGCCGGTGCCATCCGTCGGTGGCGCCGACCTCCGCTCAGAGGTGGCGGGGAATTTCTCGTTGCTCCGTCCTGGGGGGAAGGACGGCGTGAGCACTCTGGAGGGCGACGCCAGGAACGGTCCGCTCCCGACCGATCTGACCGTGCCCATGACGAACCTCCAACCTCCCTCGGGAACCTTGCTGGGGGTTCCCTGGGAGGATTCTGGCCGGTCGGCCTCCGGAGCGGAATGGTGGTACCCGGCGTCTTGACCGGTGGTGGTAGCACCACCACCAGGGCCGAGAACGCAGCCCGGCCAGCGGCGTCCGGCCTAGCATGAGCACGGCTGACCGGGGGGTCCATGGCGACTGACACAGGCGGGACGCGCTCATTGCGCGTCATTGTCACCGACGACTGGTATCTGGTGCGGGAGGGGGCGCGCAGCGCCCTGTCGTCCATCGAGGGCATCGAGGTGGTAGGCACCGCGGGCGACGCCGAGGAGCTCATGGGCGTGATCGACGCCACCGACCCCGACGCCGTGCTCCTCGACATCCGCATGCCGCCGACGCACCGCACCGAGGGCATCGACGCGGCCCACGTCATCCGCAAGCGGTGGCCCCGGTTGGGGGTCGTCATCCTGTCCCAGTTCGACGATCCCGAGTACGCCCTGGAGCTCCTGCGGGAGGGCTCCAACGGGCGGGCCTACCTGCTCAAGGAGCGGCTGGGCAACCCGGCCCAGCTGGCCGAGGCCCTACGGGAGGTGGCCGCCGGCGGGTCGATCCTCGACCCCAAGGTGGTCGACGGGCTCCTCGAGGCTCAGCGGCGGCGGAGCCGTTCGAAGCTCCACGGTCTCACCGAGCGGGAGCACGAGGTGCTGGCCATGATGGCGGGCGGCCGTACCAACGCCTCCATCGCCCGCACCCTGTCCCTCACCGAGCGGGCGGTGGAGAAGCACATCAACGCCATCTTCCGGAAGCTGGGGCTCAGCGAGGACCTGGATACGAACCACCGGGTTGCGGCTGTGCTGTTCTTCCTCCAGCGCCAGACGGGCTGACGGCCACCACCGGCTGCTCGCTCTCGGGCGGGCGCTGAAAAGGGTCGGGCGGCTCAGGCCGGGCGAACATCGACTCCTCGTCGTCGGGCGGAGTCAGCGGGAACGAGGCCACGACGGTGGTGCCCGCGCCGGGCTCGCTCTGGATGTCGAGGGTGCCGCCGAACGATCGCACCCGGTCGTCCATGTGGAGCAGACCCCCGCGGCGGCCCCCGGCCCGGTTGTCGAACCCCCGGCCGTCGTCCGCCACCCGCAGGGTGAGGTGGTCGCCCGCCACGGAAATGCTCATGGCGATGTCGTTGGCCTGGGCGTGCTTGATGATGTTGGTGACGGCCTCGCACAGCAGGAAGTAGGCCGCGCTCTCGACGTCGGGCGAGATCCGGGGAAGGGGATCCGGCTCCACGGCCAGGGTGCTGGGGACGGGGATGCGCCCGGCATAACTGCGCACGGCGGCGGCCAGGCCCCGGTCGCGGAGGATGGCGGGGTAGAGGTCGTGGCTCACCTCCCGCAGCGACGCGATGGTGTGGTCCAGCTCGCCACCGAGATCGGCCAGCAGGCCGGCGTCGACCCCGTGGCCGGAAGCCTCCTGGCCGAGGCCGAGCCGGAGCCGCAGCACCACCAGCTGCTGCTGGATGCCGTCGTGGAGGTCGCGGGCCAGGCGGCGGCGCTCCTCGTCCTGGGCGGCCACGATGCGTTGGGAGCTCACCTGGAGCTGAGCGGCCTGGTGGGCGACCAGATCGAGCTTGGCCCGCAGCTCCTGGCGCATGTGCTCGAGGGCCTTGGCCAGCCTGGCGATCTCGTCGCTGCCCTGGGCCACGAACGGCTGCTCGAGCTCACCGCCGGCGATACGGACGGCGGTGCGGGCCAGGTTGACCAGGGGCTTGGTGAGCCCGCGGAAGAGGAACCAGCCCAACACCACGGCCAGCACGGCCAGTAGGGTCCCGGCCAGAAGCCGCCGCGCCGCCAGCTCGCGGTCGAGAGCCACCGAGGGGTCGGGCCCTCCCTCAGGGGCATGGAGAGGGTGGAGCCCGCCACCTGCCTCCCGGCCACGAGGATGACGTTGGGGAGGTTGCCGACCTGACGCCGGAGCCGGTAGGCGAGGTCGTCGCCGTACTCCAGCCCGCCGACGAGGACCAGGGGTCGCACCCCGGTGCCGACGGGGATGGGCACGGCTTGGGCGAACCGGCCCTCACGGGTGGAGATCAGGCGGCTCGTGGGCTCGGTGGTGAAGGGGTGGGCTGTTCCGCCGAGGGGAAGGGCGGCGTTGAGGCGCCCCACGGAGATGGGAGGATCGAGGGCTGCGCCGCTGGTGTCCACCACGTCGAGCAGATCGAGCTGGCTGGACTGGGCCTCGCTGCCTAGGCGGAGGATGAGCTGAGCCCTCATCGCAGGATCGGTGAGCCCGTCCCGAGCGAGACCCTCGGCCATCGAACGCATGGTGCCGGCCAGGCTCCGCTGGCGCTCGCTGAAGGCCTCCTGCAGCACGGTCAGGTTGGAGCTGGATATGCGGCGGGTCTGGTTGGTGACGACGGTGTGGGTGAGGCGAGCGTCGACGAAGGCGGTGACCGAGGCCGAGACCACCAGCACGATCACCAGGGCCCCGAGCACCTTGCCGAGGATCGACGATCGCAGCCGGAGCAGCACCGGCCGTCTGCGAGGCCGCGATGCCTTGTCGACCGCCCCGGTTTCGTCCACCGCTACGACGGCCCCACCGATGCCACGGCCGTGGCCTGGGCCCGGGCCAGGGCCTCGGCGGGGCTGGCCGGCCCTCTCAGCACCTGCTCGAGGGCGTTCTCGAAGGCCTGGTTGGCGTCGTGCAGGGCGCCCAGGGTCGGCGGATGGGCGGTGGGGAGCTGCTCCACGAACACCTTGAGCTGGGGGGTCTGGAAGTAGGGGTCACCGAACAGGCGGGGGCGCACCGGCAGCCGCCCTTCCTCCTTGGCAAACCGGATGGAGTAAGGGTCGGTGGTGAGGAGCATCATGAACCGGAAGGCCAGATCGCGGTTCTTGGCCCCTACCGGGATCCACAGGCTGCTTCCGCCCATGGCCGTGCCCGACGTGTTGCCCGTCAGGCCCCGGGGCATCAGCGCCACGCCGAACTCGCCGTTGGCGACCTCTTCTCCCACCTTGACCAGGTCCCAAGAACCGCTGGCGTACATGGACGTGGCCCCGGAGCGGAACAGGGCGTAGGCATCGGCCGAGCGGGCGTCGGGCCCTGGCGGTGGAAACGCCAATCCCCTCTCCACCAAGCGGTCGAGGAAAGCGATTGTCTCCACTACCGCCGGGTCGTCGAAGGTGAAGCGGGGGCGTCCGCTCTCCTCCACCGTGACCAGCTCGCCGCCGTTGGCCCTGATCCACCCGTAGGTGACCCAGTTGTCGATGGGGACGGTCAACCCTCGCCGGGAGCCGTCGGGGGTGGTGAGGGCCTCGGCCATGCGCTCGAGGTCGGCGAAGGAGGTCGTGGGGCCGGGCGGGGTCAATCCGGCGGCCCGGAAGTGGGCGGCGTTGTAGAGGATGACCATGGCGTTGCTGTCGAGGGGGAGGCCATAGCGACGGCCCCCCCACGTGACGTCCTCCACGGCCCCGGGGAGAAACTCCTGGGGTGAGAGCCCATGGCTGGTCCACAGGTCGTCGACGGGCTGGGCCAGACCCTGCCCGGCGCCGGAGTGGGCGTGGCCCTGCACCACGTCGGGCGGCGCCCCGCTGCTGATGCCGGCCCTGACGAAGTCGGGCATCTTGCTGATGGGGCTCTTGTCGGTGTCCACCCGAACGTCGGGGTTGCGGCGCTCGAACTCGCGGACGGCGTCGATGTAGGGGGCGGTGACCCAGTCGTCGGTCATCATCACCCGCAGGACCGTGCTGGGCCCCTTGGGCGCCGAGCTGGTGCAGGCGCTGCCCACGAGCACGGCGACGGCGGCCGCGAAGGTCCACCGGACGAACGACGCCTTGAGCATGTTGCGCGTCATGAAGCGCCGCTCAGAGCGAGAGGCGGAGTTGGTGCTCCTCCAGGCGCCGGATGAGAGCGCCCGGATCCTTTCCGAACATGCCGGCGATGGCCCGGATGTCGTCGCGGCGGATGGTGAGCATGCGCCCGTTGAAGTCCTGGCGCATCACCTGGATGCTGCTGAGGTACTGGCGGACCATTTCCAGCTCGCGGTCTTCCACGTCCCGGAAGCGGGCCAGATCGAACGTGACCTTCTCGCTTCTCTCGTCCCGCTGCTCGGATCCGCCGCTCGCCCGCTGGTCGCCATTGCTGGCGCTTTCGGCGGCCAAAGCGCGTTCCAGCTCGGCGGTGGGGGGGAGGAGCTGATCGACGGGGATCTCGTAGTACCCGGCGAGCCGTTGGAGGCGGGGGACGGAGATGATCCGCTCTCCCCGCTCGTAGGCGCCCAGCACCGAGGCCTTGAACTCGTGGTCGGAGGCGCTCTCAACTTCCTGCAGGGACAGCCCCTTCTGGCGGCGGATGGCCCGCAGTCGCTGGCCGACACGCCGAGCGTAGGTCTGGGCTGTGCTCCCCGCGCCGTCCTCGCTCAACCCGAATCCCCCCAGTAGTCATATCTAGATTACTTCCACCCTGAGACGGCTGGCAATGACTCTTAGTGACGAAATCCCCAGCCCGACACTCGGATTTCAGCCTGATGGCGAATCCGGTCATGTCTTCTCCGGTGCCGGGGCCACCACGCCCAGCCGGAGGGCGCACAGCAGCGCGCCGGCGGTGACGGCAGCGGTCTCGGCCCGGAGGACCTGAGACCCCAGGACGATCCGGGGCAGGGCCGCGGCGGTCGCCAGCTCCCCGGTGGACCACCCTCCTTCGGGCCCGACGAGCATCAGCGGATGGGCCAGGGACGGCGGCCGCCCGTCCATCGCGGCGAGGGCCGCACCCGGCCGGGACGCCACCTCGGCAAAGGTGCCGATGTCCTCCACGTCGGGCAGCCACGTCCGGCAGGACTGGCTGGCCGCCTCTCGGGCGATCCGTCGCCAGCGCTCACTCTGGGTGGCCGCTCGGTGGACGTCCCAGCGCACCACCGAGCGCTCAGCCACAAATGGGACAATCCGGTCGACGCCCAGCTCGGTGAGCTTCTGCACCGTCCACTCGGGGCGCTCGCCCTTGGTGAGGGCGAAGGCCACCGTGACCTGGGGCTGGGGCCTGCTCTCCTGCACCGTCTCCCCCGGCTGGTCGACCGTCGCTCCGGGCCCGAACCTGCACGGGCGCCACCGGCCGCGCCCGTCGCTCACCGTGACGGGGTCGCCCGGGCGGAGGCGCAGCACGCGCTCCAGGTGGTGACGATCGGAGGAGGACAGCTCAGGCCGGTCGAGGTCGGCGACGAACACGTGGGCCCGGGCGGGCGCGGCGGGCACCACCGCCGGGTTACTTGAACGCCGAGCGGATCTTGGCCAGGAACCCGGAGTCGGAGGGGGCCACGTCCTCGCCCCGCTCGACAGCCAGGAGGCGCAGGAGGTTGTCCTGCTCCTTGGTGAGGTCGGCCGGGGTGTCGACCATCACCTGCACCAGCAGGTCGCCCCGGCCCCGCCCGTCGACGTGGGGCACGCCCCGCCCTCGCAGGCGGAAGACCTTGCCCGACTGCGTTCCTCTGGGGATCACCAGGTCCTCGGTACCGTCGAGGGTGTCGTAGCGCAGGTGGGCGCCGAGAGCAGCCTGGGTGAGGGGCAGGTGCAGGACATGGACCAGGTCGGCTCCCTGGCGCTGGAAACGCTCGTCGGCGCGGACCCGAAGATGGACGAACAGGTCGCCCCGGGGCCCGCCTCGGGGGCCGGCGCCGCCGGAGTTGGGCAGACGGAGGGTGTTCCCGTTGTCGACCCCGGCGGGAACCTCGACCGTGTAGGTGCGCTCGAGGGTGCGGCGGCCTTCGCCCCGGCAGGTGTCGCAGGGGGTGTTGACGACCTGGCCGAGCCCACCGCAGCGGCCGCACGGCCCGCTGGTGACCATCTGCCCGAGGATCGACTGGCGGATCTGGCGGACCTCGCCCGTTCCCCCGCAGGTGCCGCACGTCTCCGCGCTGGTGCCGGGACGGGCCCCGGTGGCCGAGCACACGTCGCACGGGAGGGGCAGCCGCAACCGCACCTCGTGCTTCCCGCCGAACACGGCCTCCCGGAAGCCGAGCTCGAGGGAAACCTCCATGTCCGGCCCGGGCGGAGGGCCGGCCCGTCGCCGGTTACCGCCTTGCCCGAAAGGACTGCCGCCGAAGAACTGCTCGAACAGGTCGCCCAGGCCGGCGAAGCCTTCGGCCGAGAACCCGCCCGCCCCCTGCCCGCCGGCGCCCGCGCCACGAACTCCGTCGGGACCGAAGGTGTCGTAGCGCCGGCGCTTGTCCGGGTCGCGGAGGGTTTCGTAGGCGACGGTGATCTTCTTGAACCGCTCCTCGGCCGCGGGGTCGCTGTTGGTGTCGGGGTGCAGCTCGCGGGCCCGCTGGCGGTAGGCCCGCTTGAGCTCGTCGTCGTTGGCCGAGCGGCTGACCCCCAGCAGCGCGTAGAAGTCGTCGTCGCCGGCCATCAGGCGGTCATTGGCTCTCGCTACGGAGGGCCCGGCTCAGGCGCTGGCTCACCACTCCGACGGCGGCCATGGCCTGGGGGTAGTTCATGCGGGTGGGCCCGAGCACACCGATGGTGCCGACGTGGGCGCCCTCGTACATGTAGGGGGCGACGACGATCGAGCACTGGGCCAGCGGCTCCACTCCGTGCTCGGTGCCGATGGACACGCTCAGCCGGTGGTCGTGGATGGCCTGGCGCAGCAGCCCCACCAGCACGTACTGCTGTTCGAGGATGGCCAGCACCCGGCGCACGGTCTCGATGGCGTCGAACGTGCTCGCCATCTGGGCCGCGCCGCCCACGAACAGCTGGTCGGGTTCGGCGGCGTCGGCCTGCTCGAGGGCCTGGCGGGCCCGCTCGACCAGGCGGTCGGTGGCGTGGTCGCCGGTGGCGGGGATGCCGAGGTCGCTGTGGAGGGGCCGGCCCACCAGGTTCGCGGCCAGGTGGACCCCTGCCGCCGTCAGCCGCTCGTCGCCCACGCCGGGCTCGATCTCGATGATCGCCTTCTCGACCGTGGCGTTGGACAGGACAGCGACGGCCAGGGCCACGCTGCTCCCCAGGTTCACCAGCTGGACGGAACGCACCGTCTCCGCTTCGCGGGCGGGGGCGACCACCAGGGCGGCGTACTGGGTGAGGTCGGTGAGCAGCCGGGTGGTGTCGTGCAGCATCTGCTCGAGCTCGCCATGGGCCCGGGCGAAGAACTCCTGAACCCGCTGGCGCTGGGGTTGGGGGAGGGCGGGGGTCAGGTGGTCGACGAAGAACCGGTAGCCCTTGTCGGTAGGAATCCGGCCGGCGCTCGTGTGGGGCTGGTCGAGGAAGCCCTCCCGCTCGAGCAGGGCCATGTCGTTGCGGACGGTGGCCGGTGACACGGCCAGGTGGGTGGCCCGGACGACCGACGAGGACCCCACGGGCTGAGCCGTGGAGATGTACTCCTCCACCACCGCCTTCAGGACGGCGGCCTTACGTTCGTCGAGCATGGGTGACGCGGTCCTCTCTGGCACTCGATGATACCGAGCGCCAGGCCGGACCGGCCCCATCCCGCCGGCCGGCGACCGGGCGAGCAAGCTGGCCTATGCTCCCGGCCCGACGGCGCGGTCGGCCCGGAGGGGGAGGCACGAAGGGCGTTGGCGGCCAACTTCGAGTACTGGACCGCCAAGAGGACGGCGAAGAAGCCGGCGGCGGCCAAGAAGGCCACGAAGGCCAGGAAGGCCACGAAGAAGGCGGCCGGCAGACGGCGCTGAGCTTGCTCGAGGTGCACGAGCTGACGGTGAGCTACGGCTCCACTGTCGCCCTCCCTCACCCGGTGTCGCTGTCCGTGGCCGCGGGCGAGGTCGTGGCCCTCGACGGCGAGCCCCGGAGCGGTAAGACCACCGTATTGCGGGCCGTCTCCGGTCTCCTGGCGCTGCACCAAGGGCGGGTGACCGGCGGCAGCGTGACGTTGGACGGGCAGCCGCTGGCGGTTGAGCCGGCGGCCGCCATCGTCCGCTTGGGCGTGGCCCATGTGCTTCAGGGTCGGCGGCTGTTCCGGGATCTCTCGGTCGAGGACAACCTCCGCGCCGGCGGCTTCACCCTCGCCAACCGCGCCTCCGTTCAGGCAGGGGTGGAACGGGTGCTCGCGCGGTTCCCTCTGCTGGGTGGCCGGAGGTCGACCCTGGCCGGCTACCTGTCGGGCGGGGAGCAGCAACTGCTGGCCATCGGGCGGGCGCTCGTGGCCTCACCCCGGCTGCTTCTCCTGGACGAGCCGTCGCTCGGGCTGGCCGCGGTCGCGGTGGAGCAGCTGGCCGGGGTGGTGGCCGAGGTGGCCGGGGACGGCACCGGCGTCCTCATGGCGGAAGGCACGGCGGCCCTGGCCCGGGCGACGGGCGCCCGACCGGTCGTGCTCGAGCGCGGCACCGTCGTCACCCCGTGACGCCCGTCCTGACCGTCGACCAGCTGGAGCTGCGCTTCGGCGGGGTGACGGCCCTGGCCGGGGTCAGCTTCACCGTGGACGCAGGCGAGCGTGTCGCGCTGGTGGGGCCCAACGGCGCCGGAAAGACGTCGATCCTCAACTGCATCAGCGGCGTGGAGCGTCCGTCGGCCGGGCGAATCCTGTTCCGGGGCGACGACCTCGCCCGCAAGCGCCCGGCGGCGCGGGCCGCCGCCGGCGTGGCCCGCACCCTCCAGGCCCTGGCCGTGGTCGACAGCCTGGACGTGATGGCCAACCTCCTTCTCGGCCGCCATCGCCTGTCGAGGGCGGGGGTCGCCGGTGCCGCCCTCCGGCTCCCTCGGGCCAGGAGGGAGGAGGCGGCTCACCGGGAGCGGTGCCGGGAGCTGGCCGGCACGCTGGGGCTGGCCGACGACCTGGGCACTCTCGCCCGCGACCTCCCGCCCGGGAGGCGCAAGCGGGTGGAGCTGGGCCGGGCCCTGGCCATGGACCCGGTCCTCCTCCTGCTGGACGAGCCCTTTGCCGGGGCGGGGCCCGAGGACATCGCGGTGATGGCCGGCGCCGTCCGCGGGGTCAGCGACAGAGGGGTGGCCGTGGTGGTGGTCGACCACGACCTGGCGACGGTCCTGGGCCCGAGCGGCCCCCTGAGCGGGGAACTGGGCCCGAGCGGCCCCCTGAGCGGGGAACTGGGTCGGGGAACGGACGGTGCTCGCTCCGGAGGGCTGGCCCAGCGGGCGGTGGTGCTCGACGCCGGAAGGGTGGTGCAGTCATGACCGATCTCGTGCAGCTGCTGGTCAAGGGGGCAGCCCTCGGTGGCGTCTACGCCCTCGTCGCCCTGGGTTTCGTGGTCGTGTTCAAGGCGACGGGCGTCATCAACTTCGCCCATGGTTCGCTGATGTTGCTGGGGAGCTACCTGGCCTACACGGCGTCGATCAGCTGGGGCCTGCCCTTTCCCGTGGCCGTGCTCGTGGCCGTGGCCGGGGCGGTGGTGTCGGCCCTGGCCATGGAGCGCGTCGTGCTTCGCCGCATGCTGGGCCGGCCTGTGGTGGCCGTCCTGCTGGTGACCATCGGGCTGGCCATCGTCGTCGATCAGTTGGTGACCGCGGTCTGGGGGTTCCGGCCCCATCCCGTCGGCGATCCCTGGGGCGCCCGCAGCGTGCGGGTGGGGGGGGTGGTCCTGGCCCAGGTCGACCTGGCCACCCTGGCCATCACCGGGGTGATGGTGGCGGGCCTGTCGGTGTTCTTCCGCACCACTCGCATGGGACTGGCCCTTCGGGCCGCGGCTTCGGACCTGGAGGCGGCCGTGGCCCAGGGCATCAGCCCGGCGCTGATCTCGCGCTGGGCGTGGGGGCTGGCCGCAGGGGTGGCCGCGGTGGCGGGAGCTCTCCTGGCGTCGGGGACGGGAGCGGCCTCGCCCGAGCTCGGTGAGCAGGCGCTCCGGGCCTTTCCCGCCGTCGTCCTAGGCGGCTTCGCCTCTCTGGGCGGGGCCGTGATCGGCGGCCTGGTGATCGGCGTGGTCGAGGTTTTGACCGCCGGCTACGCGCCGGGTCACGCGCCCTGGCTCGGGACGAACGCGCACCTGGTGGCGCCCTACGTGGTGATGCTCGTGCTTCTCGCCGTTCGTCCCGACGGGCTCCTGGGCTCCCGGGAGGCGCGACGCCTATGACGTCAGGCCTTGGGGCCCGGGGGATGCTGCTGCTGGCGGCGGCAGCCGTCTACGTGGTGGTGCCACTGCGGGTATCGGACTTCGGCCTGACGGTGCTCGTGCTGGCCGGGATCGCCGCCATCGGGGCCCTGGGGCTCAACCTCCTGACCGGCTACACCGGCCAGATCTCCCTTGGCCACGCCGCTTTCCTGGGAGTGGGCGCCTATGTTTGCGCCGGGCTGGGCGGCTCGCTCGGCCTGCCCTTCCCGGTGTGGCTGGCGGCGGCGATGCTGGCGGGAGGCCTCACCGGCCTACTCGTGAGCCCCTTCGCCGTGCGCTTCCGGGGACACACCCTGGCCGTGGTCACCCTGGCCCTGGTGTTCGTGGGCCAACACGGGTTCCGGGCCTGGCGTCCCCTCACCGGCGGCAACGCCGGACGGGGGGACCTCCCGTCGCCGGCCATGGTCGAGGCGTGGTCCCTCTCCCGCGAGCAGGGCTGGTTCTTCCTGGTGTGGGGCCTGGTCGCCGTGGTCGCAGCGCTGACCGCCAACCTGGTGCGGAGCCGGATCGGACGGGCGATGATCGCCGTGCGGGAGGGCGAGCAGGCGGCGTCGGTTCTGGGCGTGAACGTCGCCGCCACCAAGATGACCGCCTTCGTGCTCTGCGGCGCCCTGGCCGCCCTGGCCGGGGCACTGTACGGCTCGTACAAGCAGTACGTCGGGCCCGATGAGTGGAGCCTGCTCCTTTCCGTCCAGTTTCTGGCCATGGTCCTGATCGGAGGCGCGGGAACCGTCAGCGGGCCGATCCTGGGCGCCCTCTTGGTGACGGCCCTGCCCCGCGTGGTCGAGGAGGTGAGCGGCGTCGTCCCCTTACTTGCCGAGGGGACGGATCGGGGTCTAACGGCGGCGGGGCTCAGCCAGCTCCTCTTCGGCGTGCTGATCGTGGTTGTCGTGGTGGCCGAGCCGCGGGGGTTGTCCTGGCTGGGCGCGCGTCTGTGGGCGAGACTGCCCGCTCGACGGGCCACACGCCCCGTCTGAAAACCGTCCAGCGGCGGGCCAGGGGGGTCTCAGTGTTCCGAGGGAAGCGCCGGGCGGTGATTGCCCTCGTCGCTGTCGCCCTGCTGGCTGCGAGCTGCGGTCGGGAGAAGCCGCGGGCGGCGCCGGGATTCGACGGGTCGATGATCCGGGTCGGCGTCCTGTCCCCCCTCCAAGGGCCGGTGGCCGTGATCGGCCAGCCCCTGACGGCGGGGAACCGGATGTTCTTCGACTGGCTGAACGCGGAAAAGGGCGGCGTGGCCGGCAAGTACCCCGTGCGGCTGGTGGAGGAGGACACGGGCTTCGACCCGGCCACCGCCATCGCCAAGTACCAGAAGGTCAAGGGCGACGTGGCCCTGTTCGGGCAGGTTCTCGGAACCCGCATCGTCAAGGCCGTCCGGCCCCAACTCGACCAGGACGGGGTCGTCGCCGCCCCCGCCTCTCTGGACGCCGAATGGGTACGCGAACGCCACCTCCTCGCCGTGGGCGCGCCCTACCAGGTCCAGTTCGCCAACGCCGCTGACTACTACGTCAACCAAGGAGGTGGCCGCGGTAAGCGGATCTGCTTCCTCGGGGTGGCTGATCCCTACGGCGACGCCGGGCTCGCCGGGCTGGAGTCGGCCGGCCGCTCCCTGGGCTTCACCGTGGCCGCCGTGGCCCGCTACAACCAGGGCGACACCTCGTTCACCGCCGCGGTCACGCAACTCCGTGACACGGCCTGCGACGCCGTGTTCATGGCCACGTTTTCCCGGGACACCCCCCGCATCGTGGGCGAAGCCGAGGCTCTGCGGTTCACGCCCCGCTTCGCGGTTCAGGCCACGGGGTGGGATCCGGCCCTGGCCACGGGTCCGCTGGGGCCGGTGCTGGCCCGCTCGCTCTGGGTCCTGGGCGAGGGGACGGAATGGGGCGACCGCACAGTGAAGGGCCAGGCCGACCTGCTCGACCGTCTGAAACGCTTCCGGCCCGACCAGGCCCCCGACTACTACTTCGTGTTCGGCTACTACCAGGCCTGGGCCGTGGCCCAGGTCCTCGAGCAGGCCGCGGCCAGGGGTGACTTCAGCCGGGCGGGAATCCTCCGGGCCATGGAGGAGGTGGGCACCCTCCGCTTCGAGGGCCTCAGCGGCGACTACCCCTACGGCCGTGCCGAGGAGCGGGTGCCGCCGAGGGCGAGCACCATCTTCTCCGTCGACCCGGCCAAGCCCCTCGGCCTCGCCGGCCTGCGGGTCAACCTCGAGACCGCGGCGGCCCGCCAGTTCGTCTTCCCGTGACTCTGCGGCTTCGCCGCCCCAGGCGGGGGCCCCAACCCCGCCTTCCTCCCGAGCGTGGGGCCCCTGCCCCACACCGGGCCGTGACTCTGCGGCTTCGCCGCCCCAGGCCCGTAGGTGTCGGGGTCGACCCCGAACCGGATCGAGGCGATGGTGCCGTAGTAGGCGATCACCATCACGAAGGCCACGGCCAGGGCTCCACCCAACAGCGAGGCGGCCATCATCTGTCCCAGCCCCGGGCTTCCCTCGTTCAGCGCACGGGCCACGAAGTGGGCGCCGATGGCGTTGAAGAGGTAGACGGGAGCGCCGAGAAGGAAGATGAGGGCCCCCTCACGCCGGGCCTCGCGGTTGGGGATGGGCTGGGGCGCCATGAGCCCAAGGTGGAGCTTGGTGGACAGCCGGCTGGACAGGATGCCGCCGAGGGCGCCCGCGCTGCTGATGAAGGCGGGCACCAGCATCAGGAGGGCGGGAAAGGTGGAGAACACCGACAGACGCTTCTCGATGGCGATCCCGGCCATGGTGCTGAGGCAGACGGCGAAAAACAGGATCGGGGTCGACTCCCGGATGATGCGCCGGAGCAGCGTCCGCCTCGACCGCCAGCCGGAGAACAGGGCGAGCACAGCTGCGACGATCGTCGCCAGGCCGACGGCGGTGGCCACGACGTCCACGTCGACCAGGAACGTGGCCAGCCACAGGGCGGGGAGGGTGAGCACGTCGCCCAGGGTCGACACCAGCGGGGCGGTGACGTTGTCGAGATCCCATCCGTACCTCGCCGATTTCGCGGCCAGCAGCATGGTCGCGGCCAGCACGGCGACCGAGGCCAGCAGGCCGCCGAGAATGGAGATCATGGCGAGGTCGACGACAGAGATGGTGTCGGCCACGCCGAGTCCGACGGACACCAGCTTGGCCACGACCGCCAACGCCAGCGACATGGAGAGGGTGAGGATGAGCGAGGCGGCGACGTTCTGACCCATGAGGGTGTTCGGTCGGATGGACAACCGGAACGTCCCGGCGTGGATGGAGGTGCTCAGCCGGTTACCCAAGGCCGAGAACACGTTCCCCCGCAGGCCGATGGCGGCGGGCACTAGGACCAACAGGCCGGGCAGCCTTTCGAAGGTGTTGGTGATGGATCCCAGCACCGCGCCCGCCACCAGGCTGGTGCTGCTGTTCAGGAACAGGGCTACGAGGCTCTGCCGGCCGACCTCACTGCTTCGCTCGACGAGCGCCCGGAGGCGCGCCGCGACCCCCGCGGGGCGGGAGCGGGGACGGAGCCGTGGACGGAGCCGCGGACGGAGCCGCGGAAGGCGCGCCATGGCGAGGTTGTGGGGGTCAGTCGTTCATTAGCCTTATTGCCTCGAAATCGACGGGAGCCCGACGTCGGGAACCGCAATGTCGACAGGCTGGTTACACAACCATCCGAGGATGTGCCTATGAAGCGAATCCTCACCCTCACCGTGATCGCCATGTTCGCCGCCGCGGCGTGCGGCGGAGGGGACGAGGAGGCAACGGCCACGTCCTCGCCTGCTCGGCAGACGACGGTCCCGCCGTCCGCCACCGCGACCACCGCGACCACGGCGACGACGGCGGCCATGGCGCCGGTGGCAACGACCCAGCCGCCGACCACGTCTCCCGACGAGCCGCCCCCTCGGTTCTCGGGCCCGGGAGAAACTGCGGCCTATCTCTACAACGCGTGGCGGACGGGGGATCGCCAGGATGCAGCCGCGGCCGCGGTACCTGCTGCGGTCGACGTTCTGTTCAGCCGGGCGTGGCGCACACCCGGCTTCGAGGGAAGTGAGTGCCAGCTGAGGCAGCTCATGATCTTCGACTGCTTCTTCCAGAACCAGGAGGAGGCCCTGGTGATGCAGGTCGAAGGAGGCGCCTCGGTCGGGTACCAGGTGACCGGCGTCCGGTTCCGGCCCCTACCCATCGTGTCGCCCGCGCCGAGCCGGGGACCGGTGGGAACGCAGGTCCGTATCGAAGGCCAGGGCTTCGTAGGAGATCCCTGGCAGGCCGCCGACCCCACGCTGTGGCTGGCCGGAAACGTCGGCACGTGCAACCTGTACGCCGCTGCCGAGCACACCGTGCGGGTCGACGGTGAGGGGCGACTCGCCGGCGAGTTCACCGTTCCCGCCACCGCCGACTGCCGGATGGACCCCGACGGTCGCCAGTTCCCGGTCCAGCCCGGCAGCTACCAGATCGTGTTCTCCTGCACCGCGTGCGTGATCGGGACGTTCGAAGTCACGCCTTAGGGCTCACGAACTGGCCGCTGGAGGGCGTGCCTTGCTGATGGTGGACGCCGTCGGCCACGTAGTCGTCGAATCGCAGCGGCAGCCCGACCTCACCGCCCTGCTGGAAGGTCGGACGGTCCTGGAGGTGGAAGTGGATGTGAGGCTCTGAAGAGTTACCCGAGTTGCCGCACTTCCCGAGAACCTCACCAGCGTCGACCCTGTCCCCTTGGGCGACGGTGATCGACCCCTTCTGGAAGTGGGCCAGAAATGCGTACTCGTCACCTTCCAGGTCCAGGATGACGTGGTTGCCGGTCGCCTGGGCCGTGTTGGTCTCCACCCCGGGCCGGTTGTCCGAAATGCCATCCCGCACGGAGACGACCTCGGCCGAGGCGGGCGCGAGAACGGGCTCTCCCCAGCACCAGTAGTCGGCGTTGTCCGCGCCACTTCCGCGGTAGGTGCCGCCGTCTCGCCAGATAGCGAAGTCATAGGCATGACGCTGGTCCGGAGCCACGGCGTGGTGAGCGCCGATCTCGGGGCTGGGGCCTTCGAATGCCCACCACAGCCCCTCGAAGGGCAACCGGAGGCGTGCTCGAGCAGGCCTGCCCTCGCGGGGGTCCGGAGGCAGGGGCCGGACCGGTTCGACCGTTGGCTGCAGACCAGACGGGGTGAAGGCCAGGGTGAAGCGCACCCGTCCATCAGCCCAGGCGTGATCGGCCCAGTACAGGCCCCGGTCCGGGCCGAGGGGCACGGCCCGGTCTTCCTGGCGGGACCCGATCTCGCCCCGGGCGGTCGCATCCCGGAAAAGTTGCTCGACTTCCGCCAGCGTGACCTGGGCCTTCACCTCGGGGCTTGTGCGGTCGTAGACCTCACCGATCTTCCCGGTGATCAGTGAATCGACCACCGCCCGCCCTTCCCTCAGCCACCCATCCATGGCCTCTCCGTACTGGCCGCTCACGTCGGCATGGCTCAGGCCCAAAGGTGTCGCGTCTCCCCCATCGTCGCCGCACGCCGCCATCCCGAGGCACAGCGCCAGGGCCGTGGTCGCCCCCGTCAGCGTTCGCTTGTTCATCGGACCGCCTCCTTGGTCATTGACCGAACGCAGCAACTGTGCGCCGGCGGTGCCGTCCGGTCATCGCCGGTACGGGGGTTTCTGGCTCCGCCGGAGGGCGGGTGTTCACCCCGCCACGTCCATCATGAGGCATAGGACGAAATCGCTTCATGGGGGATGAGCCCGAGGGGGCGTTCCGGTACGTTGCCGTCATGGGCAGTCGGACCGAGGCCGGGCACCGCCTGGTTCGCCGAACCCGTGCCGCGGCAAGGAACAGCCCGAGGGCGGCGGACGCCCTCCTGAGCCTCGGTTTCCTCGTCCTGGCCACGGTGGCCGTGTACGTGGACGTCCGGATTCGGGAGACGTCCGATCCCTCCTACCAGCCGCCGGGCGTGCCGGTCCTGGCCCTGACCACGATCGGCCTCACCGTCCCCCTGGCCTGGAGGAAGCGTTTCCCGCTCGGCGTGCTCGGCCTGGTCGTCGGTTCGTTCATCGCTGCTCGACTCACCGACAACCCCGATACCGATGTCGCCCTGTGGGCGGTGCCGCTCGCCATCTACAGCGCCGCCGTGTACGGCGACAAGCGCTGGCGGACGTGGGTGTTCTCTGTCGCCACCGGTGCAGCCATGGGCGAGCTCGTCCGGGAGCTGCTGGGGGAGATCCCCGAGTACGAGGGGTTCCTGCTGGCCCAGGCGTTCGACCTCTTCTTCAATCTCGGGCTCCTGCTCGTCGTGTGGGCGCTGGGCGTGAGCACTCGGAGCCGGAGGGAGTCCGAAGCCGAACTAGGCCGCCGAGCGGTCGAACTCGAACAGCAGCGGGTGGAGCTGGCCCGCCGAGCCGTGTTCGACGAGCGGGTGCGGATCGCGAGGGAGCTCCACGATGTCGTCGCCCATCACGTGAGCGTCATGGGGCTACAGGCCGGTGGCGCCAGGCGCGTCATGGCTCGGCAGCCCGGGCGCGCCGAAGAGGCCCTGTCGTCCATCGAGGCCAGCAGCCGCCAGGCCGTGGCCGAACTTCACCGTCTTCTCGGCTTCCTCCGGCGCGACGCGGACGGGGAGGACTCGGCGCCGCAGCCCGACCTCCGTCAGCTGGACACACTGGTGGCCGACGTGGCGCGAGGCGGTCTCCATGTGGACGTCTCGGTCGAGGGACAACCCAGACCCCTCCCGCCGACGGTGGAGCTCTCGGCATACCGGATCGTCCAGGAGGCACTGACCAACGTGGTCAAGCACGCCGGGGCGGCCAAAGCGAGGGTCACCATTCGCTACGAGCGGCGGGCCCTTCAGCTGGATGTCGTCGATGACGGTTCTGGAGCCGCGCCGGATGCCGGCAATACCGGGGCTCGAGTCGGAGGACGACATCGAGGTCGTAGGTGAAGCGGAAGACGGCGATCAGGCCATCATCGTCACCCGTCGAGCCCGGCCGGACGTGGTGCTGATGGACGTTCAGATGCCCCGGATGGACGGAATCGAGGCCACCCGCCGGATCGTGGGCGAGGGCGACGTCTCCCGCGTCGTCATTCTGACCACCTTCGAGCGGGACGACTACATCTTCGAGGCGCTCCGTGCGGGAGCCAGCGGGTTCCTGCTCAAGAACGCTCCTCCCGAAGACCTGGTGCATGCCGTCCGGGTCGTCGCCGGAGGAGACGCTCTCCTTGCCCCCTCCGTCACCCGACGGATGATCGAGGAGTACGCCCGACGCCCGGTCAGCCGCAGGTCAGAGGCGGACATCGAGCGCCTGACCGAGCGAGAGGTGGAGGTGCTACGGCTGCTGGCCGCGGGCAAGAGCAACGCCGAGTTGGCGGCCGAGCTGTTCGTCGGCGAGGGCACCATCAAGACCCACGTCTCGAGCATCCTCAGCAAGTTGGGTCTACGCGATCGCGTCCAAGCCGTGGTCTACGCCTACGAGACGGGCCTGGTGCAGCCCGGGGGGTGAGGCCCACGGGGTGGGAGCGTGAAACCATCCGCCGACGCGGACAGAATGGCGTACTCGGCGATGAGGAGGTGGTTGGCGGATCATCCACGGGCCCGGAGCAGGATGTTGTGCAAAGTCCTCTCGGTGGTGGTGGTGGTGTCGTTCGGACTGGCGACTGAGGCGGGGCCGGCGGCGGCTCAGGCCGGCGGATTGTCGTCACCAACTCGATTCAGGCGGCGGTCGACTCCGCCAGCCCCGGCGACACGATCGTCGTCCCTCCGGGCATGTACTCCGAGAGCGTCGTGATCAACACCAGCGATCTCACCATCGAGGGATCGCCGGGCGCGGTGGTCGCCGCGGCCGGCGCCATCGAGGCCATCGGCGTGGGCACGGGGCGGATCACCGTGGGCCCGGGCGGATTCCCGGTCTGCCCTCCGCTGGCGTTGCGGAACGTGACCGTCGTCGGCCTGACCGTGCGCAACGTGGCCGGAAGCGGTATCCGGCTGCAGGGCGTGGACGGGTACAGCCTCAGTGGGGGGAACTACGTCTCGAACCGGCTGTACGGATCTTCCCGATCTGCTCGAGGAACGGGCTGATCGCTCGACCCGCGCATGGATCCCCGTCCTGACCACAACCGGGTGGTGGGCAACACCATCCTGAACAACGGGCGACGACCCGACGTGACCCGCAACGGAGGACGCCCAGGCGCGGACATCGTCTACGACGGGTCGGGCGTCGGTAACTGCTTTGCTCAGAACCTGTTCGTCACCCAGTTCCCACCGGGGATCACGACTGCCTTTCCGTGCCCTTGACGTCGGCCCACCGGGTGAAGCCTGCTACTGCTTGGCCGCGCCGAGGATGTAGTTGTAGATCGTGTCCGTCATCACCTTGACGTTGTGCTTCTTGCGGGCGTGAGTCCCGACCTTCTCGCGAAGCTCCTCTTCGCTGTTGGCCTTGACGCTGAAGCCGCAACCTTCGGCTCCGGCGCGCTTGCAGCTGTGCTCGTACATGAAGACCCCTTTCGGCCCCCTGCGGGGGCACCGGCTCGGCCGCCGTACAGAAGGGTCTTCGGAGCGGGCCCGACCCGTGGATTACGGCCGGGGGGATTTCACT
>JAIVIH010000240.1 GCA_020200615.1 Actinomycetota bacterium
CCGTAGGACACGAACGGGAGGGGAATCCCGGCGATGGGCGTGATGCCCATGGTCATGCCCACGTTTTCGAAGATCTGGAACAGGAGCATCCCCAGCACCCCGACGCACAACAGGCTCCCGAAGTCGTCCCTGGCCAGCGAGGCTGCTCGCCAGGTCCGCCACATCACCAACGCGAAGAGGGCCAGGATCGTCACCGCGCCCAGGAAACCCAACTCCTCCCCGACCGCCGTGAAGATGAAGTCGGTGTGCTGCTCGGGCACGAACGAGAGGTTGGTCTGGGTTCCCTCGAACACGCCCTTGCCCGTCAGCCCTCCGGCCGCGATCGCGATCTGGGACTGTCGTAGGTTGTAGGCCGAGCGCTGGGTGTCCCCCGCGGGGTCCAGGAACGCCGAGAGGCGGTCGAGCTGGTACTCCCTGAGGATTCCCAGCTGGAGCACGGTGATGATGGCCAGGAGGCCTATCCCCGTCAGCGCCGCGATGTGACGAGGGCGGGCCCCGGCCACCAGGAGAAGGCCCATGAGCATGGCCACGAACACCATGGCGCTGCCCAGGTCGGGCTGGAGATAGATGAGGGCCATGGGAACCGCGGCCACCCCAAGAACGACGATGATCTGGGGCGTTTCGATGTTGCCCCGGTGGGCCGATAGGTAGGCGGCTACGGCGATGATGACCGCCACCTTGGCGATCTCCGCCGGCTGCAGGTCGAAGGGCCCCAGCGGGTACCAGGCCTGGGTACCCGCGGTTGAGGCGCCCAGCGGTGTGAGCACTCCCAGCAGACCGATGACCGTGCCCACCCAGATCATGGGCGCGACGTCCCGGAGGGCCCGGTAGTCCACCAGCATGGCCACGACCATGGCGATCACGCCGAGGGCCAGGAACAGCAGCTGACGCTTCAGGTAGTGCTGGGGGTCCAGCCCAGCGGCGATCTGCTTCTGGCGTGTCGCCGAATAGACCATCAGCAGTCCGACGCCGGACAGGCAGACGACGGACGCCAGCAGCACCAGGTCGAGGTGCCGCCACGGCCCGCCGCCAGGACGCGAGGACTGCACGTCGCGGGACGGGAAACGGGTGAGGACCACGGCTAGTCGTTCCCTCCCACCCGGGCGACGGGCTGGAGGGGATTGTCGAGCAGGCCGTCGAAGATCCGTCGCACGACCGGAGCCGCGGCCGACGCCCCGAAGCCGGACTCCTCCATGACCACGGCGGCCACGTAGCGGGGATCGGTAGAAGGGCCGAAGGCGGCAAAGAGGGCGGTGTCCTGCTTCTCGTTGACCTCGGCCGTGCCCGTCTTGCCGGCCACCGGGAACCGGTCGGAGGGGAACCCGGCGAAGGCCGCCGCCGCCGTCCCCTCCTCCACCGACACCACGCGCTCGAGGCCCTGGATGATCGCCGTCCTTGCCGCCGGCGGGATCTCGACCTTCCTGAGCTCCTGGGGCTCCATGGGCGTGGCCCGGTCCAGCACCACGTCGCGGAT
>JAIVIH010000030.1 GCA_020200615.1 Actinomycetota bacterium
GTACACCAACGGAAAATAGAACTTGCCCGCAGCCCACTCGAAGGGCACCAGTGCGTTGTGAGCGGTGCCGTCCTCCTCCCGAACGCTGAACAGCGCGAACTTCCCGGCCGGGTCGGTGACGAGCGACAGGCTTCCCTTGGCCGTGCTGTTGATGAAGTCGAAAATGTGACCGTACACGTAGGTTGCCCGGCTCTGACCCGCGGCCGCAGCCGGATCCTTGACCACACCTAGCCAGCTCCCGATTCCGTCCAAGGGGGTCTGCGCAGGCTGAGCCCAAGTCGACTCCGGGACCTGCATTGCGCGCGGCGGCGCGATCGTCGTCGTGGATGTCGTCGTGCTCGTCGGAATCACGCTGCCCACGGCGTCGATCTGAAGCACCCGGTGGTCGAACGGATCAGACAGCAAGAGATCGCCGTTGGCGTCGACCACCATGCCTAGGGGGTAGACCGAGGTCGAGGTGGCCGGAACCCCGGTCGTCGTGCGGGCCTTCTCACCGCTGCCCGCCACAGTGGTGATGATGCCCGTCACGTCGACCTTGCGGACGCGAGGACTAACTGCGTCGAAGATGAAGAGGGTCCCCGCAACGTCGAGAGCCAAGCCCCCGGGCGGCTCCCACGCGCTCGTTCCGAAGTCCAGTTGGGCGTCGACGGCGGGCCCGCCGTCCCCACTGAACCCACGAGTGCCGTTTCCGGCGACGGTCGTGATTGTGCCCGCGGGGCCGACCCTGCGGACGCGCTGACTCTTGGCGTCGACCACGAAGAGATTGCCATTGCCGTCGACTCGCACTGCCGACGGAAGAAGTGAGGCGGATGTGGCGAGCACTCCATCGTCGGTCGACGTACCGCCTCCGGCCACGGTCGTGATGGCCCCAGCGCCGTCGACCTTACGAACCCGGCCATGCAATGTGTCGGCGATGAACACATTGCCCGCCTTGTCCACGGCGATGTCGGAAATCTTGAGCGAGGCCTCGGTGCCAGGCCCGCCATCCCCCAACAAGGCCCTCTCCCCGAAGCTCCCCGCGAGGTGAGTCGTCATGCCAGACGGTTCCACCTTCCGCAGCTGGCTTCTGCCGAGGAAGTCCATTGCGAGTGAGTCCGCGATATAGAGGTTGCCGGAGGAGTCCTTGGCCAACCCTCGAGGACCCCAAAGTTGAGCCTGGGTCGCTGGCCCACCGTCCCCGCCGAAGCGGCTCGTGCCATTCCCGGCGACGGTGGTGATAGTTCCGGAGGTCGGGCGTGGAGGTCGAGAGCACGGGCGCCAGGGCCGCGACCAGGAAGAAGGCCTTCAGCCCCAGCGAGATCGAGCAAACGGCGCGAGGACACGATTGCGGGCGCTGCACCAGTGACCTATACACGTATATCGGCATCCGAAGCGCACACTTGACCCCTTCCGGCGTCCGCACGGAGCTGTGAAACTGGCGGGCGGCAGGTGCACCATTGGCGGCGGCGGCGTGGCGGTGCCGGGCGCTCCACCGGGAAGGGAGATGGCATGGACGCGCACGAGGTTGGCGGCCTGTGGCTGCTGAAGGAGATGTGGGACTTCCCCAGCGGGGTGCCGGAAGGGGAGCGCCTCGACTATCTCAAGACCATCATGGTGTGCGCTCGGGGCGACGGAGATCTCGCTCAGGCCGAGAAGGAGTGGGTGATCGGCTACGGCGCCGCTTGCGGCGCCCACCAGGCCACGGTGGACGCCCTCGAGGCTTACGACGCCGGCGAGGACGTGGCGGACATCCTCGAGCGCAACGTCCCGGTCGCGCAGACGTGGGGCCGCGTCGCCGTCTTCGATGCCATCCGGGCCTCCGGTGCCGATCGCGCCTACGACCACGAAGAGAGCGCCAGGGTGCGCAGCGTCGCCGCGGCCCTCGGCCTGACTGACGACGTCCTGGCCGCCCTCGAGTCCCTGTACCGGGAGGAGCAGGAGCTCAAGCGCAAGCGGATCGCGCTGGTGTTCGGCGATGACATCCCGTACCAGGAGGGCACCTGATCAAGCTCCCGGCCCGTCGGCCGCCATTGCCGGCCGCAGTACGGTACGGACCGGAGTTCAGGGCACGTATCGACGGCGGATGGAGGTCAGTCGAGGTGAGGGTGAAGTGAAGTCCCAACCGCTCCCGGGCGGCAGTACCCGGAATCGCCGGCGCCGAGGGTCGGCGCTGGTCGCCAGCCTCGCCCTAGCCGTCACGATGGCCGCGTGCGGCACCGGAACCGACCGGCGGGCGATCGCCGCGGCCACGGTGGGCGGGGACCCGGGATTCTCGCCCCGGACGCTCACCGTCGACAAGGAGGACGCCATCCGCCTCAAGGTGGGCAACGGCACGGCGCGCCAGCACGGCTTCGCCATCGAGGGATACAAGGTGCGCCGCACGGTCGACCCCAACCAGACGCTGGACGTGAGGTTCAAGGCCTCGCGGGCCGGGACGTTCAAGATCTTCTGCCAGCTTCATCCCACCCACCAGACCGGGACGCTCGTGGTCCGGTGATGCACCAATCCGGCGAAGCGGGTCAGAGGAGCGTCGGAGGATGAACGTCTTCGACCGCATCAGTCCCGACGGATACGAGCAGGTGGTCTTCTGCCATGACCAGTCGACGGGCCTGCGGGCGATCATCGCCATCCATTCCACCCGGCTCGGACCGGCGCTGGGCGGCACCCGGTTCTACCCGTACGCCAGTGAGGACCTGGCCTTGGAGGACGTCCTGCGGCTCGCCCGCGGCATGACCTACAAGGCCTCGGTCGCCGGCCTCGACCTGGGTGGGGGCAAGGCCGTCATCCTGGGCGATCCCGCCACCCACAAGGCCGAGGGTCTGCTTCGAGCTTACGGAAGGTTTGTGGAGGCCCTGGGCGGTCGCTACGTGACGGCGGAAGACGTGGGAACCACGCAGGCGGACATGGACCTGATCCGCCGGGAGACCACGCGGGTCACCGGGGTGAGCATCGAGTTGGGTGGATCCGGCGACCCCTCGGCAGCCACGGCCTACGGGCTCTTGTGGGCCATGAAGGCGGTGACGGCCCGGCTCTGGGGCGACGTCTCCCTCGACGGGAAGCACGTGGTCGTCTCCGGCGTGGGCAAGGTGGGCAGCAACCTGGTCGCCCTTCTGGCCGCAGAGAACGCTCGGATCACCGTGGCCGACGTCGTGCCTGCCGCCGTGCAGCGGATGGTGGATCAGCACGGGGTGGCCGAGACACCGGTGGGAACCGCTCACGCAGTGTCGTGCGACATCTTCTCCCCGTGTGCCCTCGGTGGGATCCTCGACCAGAGCCGGATTCCGGAGATGCAGTGCGCAGCCGTGGTCGGCTCGGCCAACAACCAGCTGGCCGACCCTTCCTGCGGGAAGATCCTGGCCGAGGCCGGAATCGTCTACGGCCCGGACTACGTGGTCAACGCCGGGGGCCTCATCAACATCGCCGAGGAGCTGTCGCCCCGTGGACACCACCAGGAGCGGGCCTACGCCGCCGTCCGCCGGATATACGAGACGACGTCGACGGTGCTCAACACGGCCGAGGTTGAAGGGATCACCACGGCCGAAGCCGCCGATCGCATGGCCGAACGGCGAATGGACGAGGTCGGTCACGTGCGCCGGATCCGGACCTTCGGGTAAACCGGAAGGATTGGGCAGGGCGAATCGGGACCTGTCCTGCAACCGAACTGGTGGGCGCAAGGGTCAAAGGGAAACCGATCGGGAAGGGAGGGTGGATGACGACGGTGTTCGACCGTGACGACCTCTGGGCCGCACCCCTCCACGACCGTCACACCGCCTTGGGCCTCTCGGGCGAGGACCTCGTCGGCATGCACCGGCTCATGCTGCTGGCTCGCGCCGTCGACCAGAAGATCTGGAACCTCCAGCGGGTAGGAAAGATCCCGTTCATGATCCCGGGCCAGGGGCAGGAGGGGGCCCAGGTGGGGTCGGCTTGGGCGCTGCGGGCGGGCTACGACGTGGCCCTGCCCTACTACCGCGACTTCGGCGTGGTCCTGGCTCTCGGCATGACAGCCGAGGACGTGGTCCTGAACTCGCTGGCCCGCCCGTCCGACCCGAACTCGGGGGGCCGCCAGATGCCCAACCACTGGGGTTGCAACCGGCTGAACATCATCACCGGGTCTTCGCCCATCGGGACGCAGCTGCCCCACGCCGCCGGCCTGGCCAATGCGGCCAAGATCAGGGGCGAGGACCGGGTCACCGTGTGCTGGTTCGGTGAGGCGACGGGGGCCAAGGGCGACTACCACGAGGCCCTGAACTACGCCGGTATCCACGACCTGCCCCTGGTGCTGGTCTGCGAGAACAACGGCTACGCCATATCCGTCCCCCACGACCTCCAGCTGGCGGTGCCCAACGTGGCCGACCAGATGGCGGCCTACGGGTTCGAGGGCGTGATTGTGGACGGCAACGACCCGCTCGACGTCTACCGCGCCACCCAGGCGGCGGTGGCCAAGGCCCGCTCCGGAGGCGGGCCCACCCTGGTCGAGTGCAAGACCTACCGGCTCCTGCCCCACACGTCCGACGACGACGATCGCAAGTACCGCACCTCCGACGAGATCGAGGAGTGGCGCCGGAGGGATCCCTTATTGCGGCTGCGCCAGTACCTGATCGAGCAGCACATCCTCTCCGTCGAGGACGAGGAGAAGCTGGCCGAGGACGTGCGGGCTGAGGTCAACCAGGCCGCCGAGCGGGCCGAGGCGGCGCCCGACGCCACGTCCGACGAGGCCTACAAGCGGGTCTGGGCCCGGCCCGTGCGACCCATACCGAGGGTTCCCGCCCACGTCGACCAGGCCGTGGTCAGCCGGCCGGGTGATCCGCATCCCGGGACGGGTGTGGAGCGCACGCTCCTCGAGGCCATCCGCTTCACCCTCCACGAGCTCATGGCCGCCGACGAGCGGGTGGTGGTCCTGGGGGAGGACGTGGGCGCCCTGGGGGGAGTCTTCCGGGTCACCGAAGGCCTGCACGCCGAGTTCGGAGCAGCGCGGGCCATCGACACCCCGCTGTCGGAGTCCGGCATCGTGGGCATCGCCATCGGCATGGCCCTGGCCGGCCTCCGGCCCGTGGCCGAGATCCAGTTCGCCGACTTCCTGCACTCCTGCTTCGACCAGCTGGTCAACGAAGCGGCCAAGATCCATTACCGGTCCAACGGGGACTTCTCCGTGCCCATGGTGGTGAGGACGCCCTGGGGTGGGGGGACCCACCGGGCCATCTACCACTCGCAGGCCGTCGAGCTCTTCTACGCCCACGTGGCCGGCATCAAGGTCGTGTGCCCCTCGACCCCCGCCGATGCCGCCGGGCTCCTGCGGGAGGCGGTGGACGACCCGGATCCCGTTCTCTTCCTCGAGCACAAGCGGACCTATCGCCGCAAGATCCGCGGCCTGGTGCCCGAGGGCGAGTGGCACGTACCCATTGGCGTGGCCGAGGTGGTCCGCTCTGGTGACGACCTCACCCTCGTCACCTACGGGCTGCACCGTCATCTGGCCGTCGAGGCCGTCGAGAGCCTGGCCGAGGACGGCTATTCGGTCGAGGTAATCGACCTTCGCACCATCTCCCCGCTCGATCGGGACACGGTGCTGGCCTCAGTGGTACGAACCGGCCGGCTTCTCGTGGTCCACGAGGACAACGTGAGCTTTGGGGTGGGCGCCGAGGTGGCCGCCATCGTGGCCGAGGAAGCCTTCTACGACCTGGACGCCCCCGTCCGCCGGCTGGCCATGCCCGACGTTCCGGCCATGCCCTACAACATCAACCAGGAGTCCGCCCTGCTCATCGGCGTCGACGAGATCAAGGCCGCGGCCAAGGCCCTACTCGACGAGTAGGGCCTCTAG